>MNWR01000085.1 GCA_001872725.1 Proteobacteria bacterium CG1_02_64_396
AACAACAGATTCTCATCAGCATGGACGGACGGGGCCGGGCGCTGGACAACGTCTTCATCGAACGTTTGTGGCGCACGGTGAAGTACGAAGAGATCTACCTGTACGACCATGCCGATGGGGTGGCGCTGCACCAGGGGCTCGACCGCTACTTCCGGTTTTACAACACCGAGCGCCCCCACAGTGCCCTCGGCGGCAAGACCCCAGAACAGGTCCATCAAACCCACGGCGGAACCACCCACCGCCACTAACCGTTTACAAATTTTCGCCCCCAAACTGTCCAAGGAGTGGGGTCCACCCCAGTCAGACTATCGGGATCGGCACTGTCGACCAAAAACACCGCCCCCAGCGCCCCCTTGCCCAAAATATTCCACATAAAATTGAAGCGTTCTTGGCCAGGGGTGCCGAATAAATGCACCTCTAGGGTGTCGTCGACCTTGAGGATCCCAAAATCGAGCCCCACGGTAGTGAGCGCCTTGAGGGCAGCAACCCCATCGGTGGCCAACACGTCGGTGGAGGCCATCGTGGTATCGCTCAAATGCTGGATAAGGGTGGTTTTGCCTGCGTTGACCGGACCGGTGATGACGATCTTGAGCGCTTGACGCTGCTGACTCATGGAAACCTCTTAACAACCGTGGAGGGCAAAAACCGCGCGGCGAAGGTTGGATGCGCCATCATGCCATTCTTCGAATACGAGAGATAATTCTCGATACCACGCCGCTGCCCAAGATGCTTGCCACCGGAGTCATCAGCCCCAACAGGTAGGCGCCCAGCACCACCGCCATTCGGGCATCGAGTTCTGCTTCGATCATGCCGGGGTCGTTCAGATACCGCTTGAGGTCGAGCCCCTCCTCCGTCATAGCGGCCCGGTGAAACGAGTAAAAGGCCAGCGGATGGGGAAAGCCGAAGCGGTGGACCGGCACCAGCCGCACCTTCACACGGGGAAACGCTTCGAAGAAAAGCCGCATTTCGCTGCGATACGAGGGGGGAAGCGTCCAGCGACTCAGCGCCAGCGAAACCATCTGGTCGGCCGGGGTCAACGTGGTATTGCGGTCGGTGCTGGGAGAGAACATTGCCCCTTTGCCGTGCAGCAAAAAGGCGGCGACCAAATCGGCTACGTCGTTGCCACCTCCGACCAGATCACCGCCGTCGATACGCAGGGTCCGCGCCTCTCCATCAACTACGAACCGGAAAAACCCGGTCTGCTTTTCGACGATGCAACGCCGCAACAACTTGAGATGATTCATGACCGTGCCACCCCCCCTGGGTTCTACAATCGAAATTCGGTTAATTGCGGTGTCCACACCGCCCGGAAAAGCCGTGGGTCGTCCACGGAATGTGTGACCGTATCGTGATTTTGGCACATTCGGCCGAATCTCATCATTCTTACAACATCCATGCCGTATTGCCGAAATTTCATATCGAGCCTGCGGGCTTCCCGCTTCCCTGAAAAACGGGGCGCATTAGAGAAATACTTACCCGAACTTTTCAAGGGTTATAGCCACATATGACGAATTATTTACCCAACTCCGACAATGAACGTCGGGAAAGAGGCGGTGCGGGATTTGGGGGGAATTGGGATTCACCCGCCGAACCACCAGTCCTGAATCTGCAATTGCACCCGGTCGCGGAAGCTCGATAAACGTGCTGCCACCCAATGGGGGCGGTCAAGGCCGCCGATCAGATCGGGATGAGGATCCAGGTTGAAGGCGACCGCTGGGAGCTGGCGACCGTCGGAAAGTTCGACTGTGGCCATCATCATGCGGGGGTCGCGAAAGCGGGGATCGATCAAACGGCGGATCTCGATGGCGAGCAAAGGTTCGGGATTGCCGTGACCGAAGGGCTCCAATCGCAACAGATCGGACCGCCCCGCTTCGTCGATTTGCCCGGGCGCCAAGGCCAGATCGGGGGCCAGACGGGGCATGAAGAGTTCATCCTCAAGCTCGCCGAGCACCCGGTCGAGATCGTCGTGAAAACGTCCCAGGTCACCCGCCGCCAACGTCATTCCCGCCGCCATGGCATGCCCCCCCATGGCAATAAAGCGCCCATCGTCGAGTCGACGTAGGGCATCGAGCAGGTGCAACCCCTTGATGGAGCGGGCCGAACCTTTGGCTTTGCCCTGTTCCTCATCGAGGGCGAAGACCAGACTGGGACGGTAAAAACGGTCGGTCAGGCGGGAGGCGACGATGCCGATGACACCGGGATGCCATGGCCCCGCCACCACCAATGCCCGCATTCCCCTCTCGACCTGTATCTCGGCCTGGGGGAGCGCCTCCCGCAGAATCTCATCCTCGACCGCCCGCCGTTCTTGATTGAGTTGATCGAGCTGTTTGGCCAGTAGGCGTCGTTCGGCGGGATCCTCGCTCAGCAGCAGATTGAGTCCCAGGATCCCCTGAGCGATCCGCCCCCCGGCATTGAGGCGTGGCCCGATTTGAAACCCAACCCGACCCGGCGTCAGCTCCCCCTTCAGCCCCGCTACCTCCTCCAACGCCCGCATCCCGGCGTCGGGCTGGGAACGGTGCCAGCGCAGACCGGCGTGGACCAACACCCGATTGAGGCCGGTTAGCTTGGCCACATCGGCGATGGTCCCGGTCGCCACCCAGGGGAGCAAACAGCGCAGATCGGGCTCCTCGCGATTGGCAAACCATCCCCGTTCCCGACCCTGAGCTCGCACCGCCAGCATCGTATAAAAGGCGATCCCGACCCCGGCGAGCTCCTTACCCACAAAGGGGCAGTCGTGGCGGTTGGGATTCACGACCGCTACCGCCTCGGGTAGCGCCGCCTCGGGCAGATGGTGGTCGGTGACGATCAGATCGATCCCAAATTCGCGGGCACGGCGGGCCGGTTCAAAAGCGGTGATGCCGCAATCGACAGAGACAATCAGCCGCGCCCCCTCTTTGGCCAATTGTTCGATGCCCGAAACGTTCAGACCGTAACCGTCGGCGAAGCGGTCGGGGATGTGCACCCGTGCCTTGCCCCCCATCAGGGAAATGGCGCGCGCCATCACCGCCGAGGAGGTCACTCCGTCGACGTCGTAGTCGCCCCAGATGGCAATGGTTTCACGCCGTTCGATGGCGTCGGCAATCCGGGCCGCCCCCTTGTCGAGGTCGGTCATGGTGCCAGGGGAGGCGAGTTGGTTGAGGCTGGGGGCTAAAAAGCGGGGCCACTGGGTTTCGGGAACACCGCGAAGCGCCAGGATTTGCTCGGCCAGGGGACGGCGGGGGTTCCCCTGCGGGGGGGCGATCCAACGTGCCCCCCGCAGGGTTCGGTACGGCAATGTGTCCGACAAAATCAGCGATAGTGCGGTTTGTAATCGAAGCGATGATCGGCCTCGACATAACGCAGGGTCTGCGACTGGGAACGCATCACCACCGAGAAGGTGGTGGCGCCTCCATGATGGAAACGAACCCCCTTGAGCATGTTGCCATCGGTCACCCCGGTGGCGGCGAACATCACCTGCCCCTTGGCCAGCTCGTCCCGATCGTACTTCTTGTTCAGGTCGGTCACCCCCATCTTCAGGGCGCGGGCCTTTTCTTCTTCGTTGCGGAAGTTCAGCCGCCCCTGAAAACCGCCGCCCAGACACTTGAGTGCGGCTGCGGTAATCACCCCCTCGGGGGCGCCGCCGGTGCCGATCATCAGATCGACGCCGGAGTTCGGCATGGCGGTGGCGATACCACCCGCCACGTCGCCATCTTGAATCAGCTTAATGCGGGCGCCCGCCTTACGGACCGCGTCGATGATCGCTTGATGGCGGGGACGGTTGAGGATGCAGACGGTGACATCTTCGACATACATCCCCTTGGCCTCGGCCACCCGCTGCACGTTCTCTTCGGGGGAGAGATCGAGATCGATCACCCCAGCCGCCTCGGGGCCGGTGGCGATTTTATCCATGTAGGTGTCGGGGGCGTGGAGGAAATGCCCCCCTTGGGCCGCCGCGATCACCGCCAGGGCGTTCTCGCCGCCGGTGGCGCAGATGGTGGTCCCTTCAAGGGGATCGAGGGCGATGTCGACCTTGGGGCCGGAGCCCAAACCGACGTTTTCGCCGATGTAGAGCATGGGAGCCTCGTCCCGCTCCCCTTCGCCGATCACCACGGTACCGTCGAAGTTGATCGAGTTCAGCGCCCGGCGCATGGCATCAACCGCCGCCTGATCGGCCGCCTTCTCGTCGCCGCGCCCCATCAAACGGGCCGCCGACAGCGCCGCCGCCTCGGTGACTCGAACCAATTCCAGTGCCAGGTTGCGATCCATAAAGAACCCCCTCTTGCCCTTCGTAAATACCGCTCATGAAAATGAATTTTCGAAATATCGTGGCCCGATGTTACCACAGCGTGGCAAGCGCCGGGACGGGTGCCGATAAAATCGCCCCGATTTCTCGGCGATTGAACCACGCCAGCAGGGGATTGCGCCCCTGTACCGTCAAAACGGTGCTGCCTTGCTTCCCCCCCGCCAGCACCACCCGGTCACCCGCACGAAGCTGCGGAAGAATGAGGGTTTGCAACTGACCCACCGCCGTAAGCAAGTCGGCGCTGTCCCGTTCGGCCAAGGGTCGGAGCAGCTCGCCGAACCACAACAGCTGCGGCCCCTGATCCTGCTGGATCGCCCCCTGCCCGATGTACCAGGGGCGCCGCGCCGGATCGCTCGACCAACCCAGCTGCCACGAAGGTTTGACCTCTTGTCCGCCGACATCGCCCCAGGGCCACAGGGTATTGACCCCCTCCCCCAGCGGCCAGGGGTGTTGCTTGATGAGCATCTGCAAATCGTTGAGTAGCCGCATTACCCGGCCCGCATCGCCCCCCTGGGGGCGGAAGGGGGCGACATCCTCACCCCATATTGCCGACGGGTCGCTTAAGACAACCTCAAGCGGACGTTCGGGGATGGCGATCAGTCGCCCCGCCACCACCGTGAGCTGCCAAAAGGGGTCGATCCACTCGGCGATCCGCTCGACCCAGCCCCGCACAGGCTCAAGTCCCTGCGCCACCGCCCCCTCGAATACCGGAAGCAGGCGGATGTGGTTTTGCCGCATCAAAAAGTGACAGGGTTCCAGCAACAACCCCGGACCCTCGATCAGCAGTCGCAGCGGCGAAACCGACCCCAACAATGCCCGATCCAAGGTCGCGGCCGCCAGTCGCCCCACCGAGGCCCGTTGCAGCATTGGCCTCCAGGCCAGCGCCTGTTCAGAGTCGGCCTCTAGGGGGGTGACTCCGCCCAGATCGCGGGCCGCCCCTTCGAGCCAGAAGATGCGACCCTGGGCCACCTTACAGCCCGATGGCTTTGAGGACCGCCCCCTCCTCGGCATCGACGGTCACCGGCTTGCCCCCTTGGGAGATCGCGGTGTCGGGGTCTTTCAAACCGTTGCCGGTCAGGGTGCAGACGATCTTGCTTCCTTCACGAATCTTGCCCGCCTGAATCATCTTCATCACCCCGGCGACCGATGCGGCCGAGGCGGGCTCGCAAAAGACCCCCTCATTGCGCGCCAGCAGACCATAGGCTTCGAGGATTTCATCGTCGGTCACCGCGTCGATCACCCCCCCCGACTCGTCGCGGGCGGCAATGGCTTTATCCCAAGAGGCGGGCTTGCCGATGCGGATCGCGGTGGCGATGGTTTCGGGGTTGTCGATGGGATGGCCCACCACGAAGGGGGCGGCGCCAGCGGCTTGAAAACCCAGCATGCTGGGGCGACGGTTGGTAATCCCTTCGTTCATGTACTCGGTGTAACCCATCCAGTAGGCCGAGATGTTCCCGGCGTTGCCGACCGGCAGAGCATGGTAGTCGGGGACAAAGCCGAGCTCGTCGACCACCTCGAAGGCGGCGCTCTTCTGCCCCTGCAAGCGGTCGGGGTTCACTGAGTTGACCAGGGCAATGGGGGAGGACTCGGAAATCTTGCGCACAATGGTCAGTGCCTGGTCGAAGTTGCCCCGCACCTGAATGATCCGGGCGCCGTAGAGCATCGCTTGCGACAACTTGCCCAGGGCGATCTTTCCCTCGGGAATCAGCACGAAGGCGTCGATGCCGCAGTTGGCTGCGTAGGCGGCAGCCGAGGCCGAGGTGTTCCCGGTCGAGGCGCAGATGATCGCCTTGGCGCCGTCGTTGTAGGCACGGGTCACCGCCATGGTCATCCCCCGGTCCTTGAACGAACCGGTGGGGTTGAGCCCCTCGAACTTGAGGTAGACGGTGATCCCCCGCTCGGTGGCGCCGATCACCTTGGCCAGCCGGTAGGCTTCGTGTAGGGGGGTCGCACCCTCGTACAGGGTGATGATCGCCTCGCCCTCGGAGATGGGCATGAAGCGGCGGTAGCGGTCGATGAGGCCGTTGTATTGCATGGGGTGATCCTATGAAGGTACCGGACAAGCCCGGTGGGGTAAGTCTTTGGCAAACGCCGATTGAATTGCGCTTCCGAGCGACCCAGGGATGGATCGCCAAAATCAGGAACGTCAGTGACTGATTTTGAAAGCGAAGCAAAAACGACGCTTTTTGCGTAGCGCGCTGATTAAAGGCAGGAGCCTTCAATCAGCGTTTCCTTAGTTTTCTTCGATCCGCATCCAGGTCAGATCGGCGCCGACAAACGGCTGGGCCCGAATTTCATCCAGCGCCTTGATGAAGGCGGCCTCGCGGGTACGGTGCACGGTCAAAATCAGGGGAACCGCTTCGCAGGCTTCGGCCCGCCCATACTGGCGTACCGCCTCGATGGAGACCCCCTGATCGGCCAGAAGGCGGGTCAGGGTGGCGAGCACACCGGGGCGGTCGGCCACACTCAGGCGCAGATAGTAGCCGCATTCGATCTCACCCTGGGAGCGGATCGGCCGTTCGCGCAGCACGCCGGGCTGAACCCCCAACGGGGCGACCTGGCGACCACAGGCGATGTCGATCAGATCGGCCACCACCGCCGAGGCGGTGGGAAGCTCTCCGGCGCCCCGCCCGTAATACATGGTGCGGTCGGCATATTGGGCGTCGACCAGCACCGCGTTAAAAACCCCCTCGACCTGAGCCAAGGGATTGCTGGCAGGCAACAGGGTCGGATGAACTCGAAGCTCCACCGCATCGCCCGCCTGCTTGGCGATGCCGAGCAACTTAACCCGGTAGCCGAGCTCCTCGGCATAGGCGACATCCTGCCCGGTGATCTTGGTGATGCCCTCGACGCTGACTTGGTCGAAATGGATCGGGGTACCGAAGGCGATGGCACCAAGAATCGCCAGCTTGTGGGCGGCGTCGATCCCCTCAATGTCGAAGGCGGGGTCGGCCTCGGCGTAGCCCAGCTTTTGGGCGTCGGCGAGCACCTCTTCAAAGGGCAGACCCTCGTCGCGCATCCGGCTCAAAATGTAGTTGCAGGTGCCGTTAATGATGCCGTAGAGCGCCCGAATCGGATTGGCGGCCAACCCCTCGCGCAACACCTTGACGATGGGGATCGTCCCTGCCACCGATGCCTCGAAAGCCAGGGTCACCCCATGGGAGTCGGCCACAGGGAAGAGCTCCATGCCATGTTTGGCGATCAGCGCCTTGTTGGCGGTCACCACATGTTTGCCCGCCTGCAACGCCTCAAGCACAAAGGTGCGGGCCGGCTCGTAACCGCCGATCAGCTCGACCACCACGTCGATCTCGGGGTCGTTGATGATGCTGCGGGCATCGTTGGTCAGTCGGATGTCCGAGGTGTCGACCCCCCGGTCGCGGGTCAGGTCGAGATCGCCAATGGCGGTCACCACCAGCTCGACCCCGCTGCGCTGGGCGATCAGATCGCGTTGCTCGGCCAGAATCTTCACCACCCCGGTGCCGATGGTGCCGAAACCCAAAACCCCGATGTTCAAACGTTTCATGAAGCCTTTCCCCATCCCGCCTAGCCTTTGGCGAGGAATTTTTTGATGCCCCGGATCGCCTGCCGGGTGCGGTGTTCGTTCTCGATCATGGCGATGCGGACGTATTCGTCGCCCAGATTGCCGAAACCAACCCCCGGCGCCACCGCCACATGGGCCTCTTGCAGCAATTGCTTGGTGAATTCCAGCGAACCCAGATGGCGGAACTGCTCGGGCAGCCGCGCCCAAACAAACATCGAGGCCTTGGGCCAATCGATGGGCCACCCGGCCCGCTCCAGCCCTTCGCACAGCACCTTGCGCCGCTCCACGTAGACCTGCCGAATCGACTCGACCACCGACTCATCCGAATCAAGTGCCACCGCCGCCGCCACCTGGATCGGGGTGAACATGCCGTAATCGAGATACGATTTCAGGCGGGTCAGGGCATGGACCAACCGCTCGTTGCCGAGCATGAACCCAACCCGCCACCCGGCCATGTTGTAGGCCTTCGACATGGTATAGAACTCGACCCCGACATCTTTGGCCCCCTTGACCTGTAAAAACGAGGGGGTCTTGTAGCCGTCGAAGGTGATGTCGGCGTAGGCCATGTCGTGCACAACAATGATCTTGTGCTCTTTGGCAAAATCGACCACCCGCTCGAAGAAAGGGAGCTCGACGCAAGCGGCGGTCGGATTGTGGGGGAAGTTGAGCACCAGCATTTTGGGACGCGGCCATGAATCGCGCACCGCCTGCTCCAACCCCTCGAAGAAGGCGTCGGAATCGTTGGGAATCATCGGCACATGGCGCACATCGGCCCCAGCAATCACCGCCCCATAGGTATGAATGGGGTAGGTGGGATTGGGGACCAACACCGAATCACCCGGCCCCAGGGTCGCCAGCATGAAGTGGGAGAGCCCCTCCTTCGAACCGATGGTGGCGATCACCTCGCTCTCGGGATCGAGCTCGACGTCGAACTGCTTCTTATAGCGCCGCGCGATGGCCTGGCGCAGCCCCTTGATCCCCTTGGAGACCGAATAGCCGTGATTGGCCCCATCCTGCGCCGCCTCGCACAGACGGTCGACGATGTGCTGCGGCGTGGGACCGTCGGGGTTGCCCATACCGAAATCGATAATGTCCTCGCCCCGCAGCCGGGCCTGGTATTTCAGCTCGTTGACGATGGCAAAAACATAGGGGGGAAGACGCTGAATGCGAGGAAATTCTTCCATTTGAGGGGCTCTGGCCGAAAACGCCGTGACCGACCGGCAGGTAATAGGGGGAGCAACCCCCACGCGGGGGCGCTTGGAAAGCCGTGGATGTTAGGAAGCCTGCCACCCCACCGCAAGCCAACCCCCCATTTTACGAAGAGAACCCTATCCCCCTTCAGGCACCCGACCCGGCAGCCACAACCCTTGACCCCCGCGATTCTTTGGCCATAATCCCGCCTCTTTTTTAAGACCGAACATCGCCCTGCACTCGTGGGGGCGTTCACGACTCGAATTTCTAATCAGTAGAGAGAATCGGAGGATTCCGGTGGCCAACCACGCATCCGCCAAGAAGCGCATCCGCCAGACTGCCAAGCGCAACGACCGCAACCGTGCCAACCGTTCGGCCCTGCGCACCGCCGTCAAAGGCTTCCGCAGCGCCGTTGAGACCGGTGGCGCCGACGCCACCAATTTGAGCGCTGCGATCTCCGCCATCGATGTGGCGGCCCGCAAGGGTGCAATCCCCCGCGCCCAGGCCAACCGGCGCAAGTCGCGTTTGGCTCAGCTGCTCAACAAGGCCGCTGCCGCCGCTTGATCGCGCTGGGCTCCCGCCCGACGCATCTTGAGCCCGACGCATCTTGAGATTCGGCCTACACATCCCTCCCCCGCAGGGGTGATGTGTAGGCCGATTTCTTTTGGCCCTTCCGCTTCGGAGGGATGATCCCCATGTCCAAAATCACCCGCGCCCTCGTTTCGGTCTCCGATAAGAACGGCATCCTCGACCTTGCCCGCTTTTTGGTGGATCGCGGGGTGGAGTTGCTCTCCACCGGCGGCACCGCCAAGGCGATCCGCGACGCCGGGCTGCCGGTCAAGGATGTCTCGGAGCACACCGGTTTTCCCGAGATGATGGACGGGCGGGTGAAAACCCTGCATCCGCGCATCCACGGCGGGTTGCTGGGGCTGCGCGATCACCCCGAACACCAAGCGGCGATGGCCGAGCACAACATCGCCCCCATCGACATGGTGGTGGTCAACCTTTACCCCTTTGAGGCGACCGTCGCCAAAGCCGATTGCAGCCTGATCGACGCCATCGAAAACATCGATATCGGCGGCCCCTCGATGCTGCGCTCGGCGGCCAAAAATCATCGCTTCGTCACCGTGGTGGTCGATCCCAGCGATTACACCCGAGTGATGGAGGAGATGGGCGCGGCCGACGGCGCGGTGGGCGATAAACTGCGTTTCGAGCTGGCCTGCAAGGTCTTCGCCCACACCGCCCGCTACGATGGCGCCATCGCCAACTACTTCACCAGCCTTGATGCCGAGGGCAAGCCGCAGCGCTTTCCCAGTGTGCTCACCCAGCAGTGGCAGCTGGCCCGGCCGATGCGCTACGGCGAAAATCCCCATCAAAGCGCCGCCTTCTATGTCGCGGCGGGGATGGCTCAAACCGAGTCTTCGATCTCCAGCGCCGTGCAGTTGCAGGGCAAGGAGCTGAGTTTCAACAACATCAACGACACCAACGGCGCCTTCGAGCTGGTCAAAGAGTTCAGCGAGCCCTCCGTGGTGATTGTCAAACACGCCAACCCCTGCGGCGTGGCCATCGACCAAGGTTCGCAGCTGGCCACCTACCTCAAGGCCCGCGATTGCGATCCGGTCTCGGCCTTCGGCGGCATCGTCGCCTTCAACCGCCCCCTCGATGGCGAGACCGCCGCCGAGCTGGCGACCACCTTTTTAGAGGTAATCGTCGCCCCGGGCTTCAGCGCCGAGGCCAAGGCGATTTTGGGCGAGAAGAAAAACCTGCGCCTGCTGCAAACCCCTGAAATCACCGGCGCCCATCAGCCCGAGTTCGACCTGAAGAAGGTGGTCGGCGGTCTGTTGGTGCAGGATCGCGATCTGGCCACCGTCGGCGCAGACGACCTCAAAACGGTCACGGAATTGACCCCCGACGCCGGACAGATCCGCGATCTGCTCTTCGCCTGGAAGGTGGTCAAACACGTCAAGTCCAACGCGATTGTTTACGTGAAGGATGGGGTGACGGTGGGGATCGGCGCCGGGCAGATGAGCCGGGTCGACTCGGCCAAGATCGCGGTGAGCAAGGCCCAGTCCTCCATCGAGGGGGCGGTGATGGCCTCGGACGCCTTCTTCCCCTTCCGCGACGGCATCGACGCCGCCGCCGCCGCCGGAATCAAGGCGGTAATCCAGCCCGGCGGTTCGATCCGCGACGAAGAGGTGGTTGGGGCTGCCAACGAGCACGGCATGGCGATGGTCTTCACCGGCGTGCGCCACTTTAAGCATTGATCGGGGGCAGACGATGAAGGTCTTGGTGGTCGGCGGCGGCGGACGCGAGCACGCCCTGGTTTGGAAAATCGCCCAAAGCCCGTTGGTATCCGAGGTGCTGTGCGCCCCCGGCAACCCCGGCATCGCCGGGCAGGCCCGCTGCCTGAGCATCGGCGTCGAAGATATCGACGGCTTACTCAAGCTGGCCCAAGACGAGGGGATCGGCCTGACCGTGGTGGGTCCCGAGGTCCCCCTGGTGGCTGGAATTGTCGACCGCTTTCAGGCGGCGGGGCTGACCATCTACGGTCCCAAGGCCGCCGCCGCCAAACTTGAGGGCTCCAAGGCCTTCATGAAGGAGATCCTGGTCAAGGCCGGGGTACCCACCGCCCGCCATGCCACCTTTACCCAGATCGATCCCGCCCTTGCCTACATCGCCGAGCTGGGCGCCCCCATTGTGGTGAAGGCCGACGGTCTGGCCGCCGGTAAGGGGGTGGTGGTCGCCACCTCGATGGCCGAGGCCGAAGCGGCGGTACGCGACATGTTAGAGGGCAACCGCTTTGGCGATGCCGGCGCGACCGTGGTGATCGAGGAGTTTCTCGACGGCGAGGAGGCCTCGTTCATCTGTCTGGTCGACGGCGACAAAGCGCTGCCCCTGATCGCCTCCCAAGATCACAAGCGGGTTTTCGACGCCGACCAAGGGCCCAACACCGGCGGTATGGGGGCCTACGCACCCGCTCCGGTGATGACCCCCGAGTTGACCGCCGAGGCGCTGCGCACTTGCATCGATCCGGTGATCGCCACCCTGAACCGCGAAGGGGCCCGCTTTGCCGGAACCCTCTACTGCGGCTTGATGATCGTTGACGGCAAACCCTTCGTGCTGGAATTCAACGTCCGCTTCGGCGACCCAGAATGCCAGCCGCTGATGATGGCGATGAAGTCCGACGTGGTGCCGCTGCTGCAAGCCGCCGCCCAGGGCGACCTGAGCGGGCAGAGCATCGAGTGGCACGAGGGGGCCTCGGTCTGCGTGGTGATGGCGGCGGGTGGGTATCCCGACACGCCCCGCAAGGGGGATGTCATCCGCGGCCTTGAAAACCTGCCGCCTGAGCCCAACCGGGTCGTCTTCCATGCCGGAACCACCCTCAACCCCCACGGCCAGGTCGTCACCAGTGGCGGTCGGGTACTGGGGGTGACGGCGCGTGGCGTCGACATCAAGGCGGCCCGCGACCTCGCCTACACCGCCGTCGCCGTTATCCAGTGGGACGGCGAGCACCACCGCAGCGACATCGCCTACCGGGCGATGGCCCGAATCGCCGATTGATCGCGGCGAGGGCGCCGCTCCCGCAATCTGCCTCCATGCACCGTCTTGGCGAGAATGTGGGAGGCCCGCCCTCGGGCCGATTTGCCTCTTTCCAATTTTGAGGAGTCAACCATGAGCAGCGCCCCCCAGGTCGCCGTGTTGATGGGTTCCGACAGCGATTGGTCGGTGATGGAGTATGCGGTGCGGCAACTGGCCGAGTTCGACATCGTCTGCGAAGCGCGGGTGATGAGCGCCCACCGCACCCCCGATGTGGTGCAGCGCTTCGTACACGAGGCCCCCAGCCGGGGCATCAAACTCTTCATCGTGGGGGCCGGATCGGCCGCTCACCTGGCGGGCGCCGTTTCGGCCCATTGCACACTGCCGGTGATCGGGGTGCCGCTGGAGGTCGGGGGTTTGGGGGGGATGGACGCCCTGCTGGCGACCGTGCAAATGCCCGCCGGGATTCCGGTGGCGACCGTGGCGGTGGGCAAGGCGGGGGCGACCAACGCCGGGATTCTGGCCGCCCAAATGCTGGCCATCGCCGACCCCGAGATCGCCGCCAAGGTCGCCGCCCACCGCGCCGCAATGGCGGGCAAGGTGGCCGAGCGGGACCGGGCTGTGCAGGCGCAAGCGGCAGCGCTCTTGAAGGGGTAAACCCCGTAGGAGCGCCGCCCTCGGCGCGATCCATCGGGGCAAGAACGGCCGAAAAACCAAACCCATCGCGCCGGGAAGCCGCTCCTACCGGCCTGCGGGGGGGGAGCGGCGTATCAAGCAAAAACCTCACCCCCACTCGTAGGAGCGCCGCCCTCGGCGCGATCCACCGGGGCAAGAACGGCCGAAAAACCAAACCCATCGCGCCGGGGCGGCGCTCCTACCGGCCTGCGGGGGGGGAGCGGCGTATCAAGCAAAAACCTCACCCCCACTCGTAGGAGCGCCGCCCCCGGCGCGATCAACGGGGCAAGAATCGCCAAAAAACCAAAACCCATCGCGCCGAGAAGCCGCTCCTACCCCCCCCCCTCACACCCAAATCGCATCCCAATGGGGGTATTGCCCGATCTCTTCCACCAACCCCTTGCGTAGCGGATTGGCCACCAAATACCGGGCGACCTTTTCCGCCTCCTCCTCGACCCTCAGCGCGTGGTCGTAATACCCCCGCTGCCACACCTTGCCCCCCATGCCGTGGGCCGCCACCGATTTCATGGAACCGATCACCCGCGCCAAGGGGACGGTGCCGGT
>MNWR01000086.1 GCA_001872725.1 Proteobacteria bacterium CG1_02_64_396
GCCGTGGCCTCTTCGACGGTGACGGACGGCTTGCTGCCTGGACGCTCAAAAAGGGTCGACAGCCCCTCCATGGCCACCTTCTTCCACTGGCTGATCTGCGCCGGGTGGATTTGGTGTTCACTGGCCAACTCGCTTGTGGTTTTGACCCCCTTCAGGGCCTCCAGCGCCACCTTCGCCTTGAACTGCGCACTGTGTCGTTTGTGTTTTCCGGGCATCGCTTGGCTCCTCGCTCTCGCCAATCATGCCCCCTCGGTCTTAACAAAACCTACTGTCCAGTTTTTGGGGTCCACTTCATTACAGCAAACAAGACCAAAGTAGCGCAGCATGGATACTCTGGAAGAGTGGCTCAATCGCCACTTTACAAACTGCCAAAGAAGCTGCGAATTCGTATTTAAGCGATTTCCATTTTTTAGCTCTTTGCAGGCCCGCCGTCCCAAAGGAGAACCACCATGAGCGAGCGCATCGTTGTCGACCCGGTCACCCGCATCGAGGGGCATTTGCGCATCGAGGCGCGGGTGGAGGGGGGGGAGATCACCTCGGCTTATTCGGCGGGGACCATGGTGCGGGGGATCGAAATCATCCTTAAGGGGCGCGATCCCCGCGACGCCTGGGCCTTTGCCCAACGTATTTGCGGGGTCTGCACCCTGGTGCACGGCATCGCCTCGGTCCGGGCGGTCGAGGACGCGCTGGACATCCGCATCCCGGCCAACGCCAACGCCATCCGCAACCTGATGATCGGGGCGCAGTTCGTCCACGATCACGTCATGCACTTCTACCACCTGCACGCCCTGGATTGGGTCGATGTGGTCAGCGCCCTCAAGGCCGACCCCAAGGCGACCTCGGCGCTGCAACAGGCGATCTCGTCCCACCCGAACAGCTCCCCCGGTTACTTCAAGGCGGTGCAGGATCGGGTGAAAAGGTTCGTCGAAAGCGGCCAACTTGGGATTTTTGCGAGCGGCTACTGGGGGCACCCCGCCTACAAACTTCCCCCCGAAGCCAATTTGATGGCGGTGGCCCACTACCTGGAGGCGCTCGATTGGCAGCGCGACGTGGCGCGACTGCACGCCATCTTCGGTGGCAAGAACCCCCACCCCAACTTCCTGGTGGGCGGCGTCCCCTGCGCCATCGACCCCGATTCCGACTCGGCCATCGGGGCCAAGCAGTTGGTTGAGGTCGCCGCCATCATCGACAAGATGCGCACCTTCACCGATCAGGTTTACCTGCCCGATCTGATCGCGATTGCCGGTTTTTACAAAGAGTGGGCGGGGTACGGCGAAGGGCTGGGCAACTTCCTGAGCTACGGCGACTTCCCCGCCACCGACGTGCGCGATACCTCCTCTTACCTGGTCCCCCCGGGGATCATCCTGAACCGCGATTTAAGCACCGTGCATCCGCTGGATCTGCGCGACCGCGAGCAGATTACCGAGTCGGTGGGGCATTCTTGGTACGACTATTCGGGGGGCGACGGCGCGCCGCTCCACCCCTGGGAGGGTGAGACCAAGCTGCACTACTCCGGCCCCACCCCCCCCTACGAACACCTGGACGTCGAGAGCAAATACAGTTGGCTCAAGTCGCCGCGCTGGAAAGGCAAAGCGATGGAGGTGGGGCCGCTGGCCCGGATGCTGGTGATGTATGCCTCCGGCCACGCCCAGGCCCAAGAGCTGGTGGGCATGACCCTGAGCAAGCTGGGGGTCGGCCCCGAGGCGCTGTTTTCCACGTTGGGCCGCACCGCCGCACGCGGGCTCGAAACCAAGATCTTCGCCGACGCCATGGCGGGGTGGCTGGGGGATCTGACCGCCAACATCAAGGCGGGCGACCTGAGCACCCACAATAGCGCCAACTGGGATCCCTCGACTTGGCCCGCCAAGGCCCAAGGGGTGGGCTGGCACGAGGCGCCGCGCGGCGCGTTGGGGCACTGGGTGGTGATCGAGGATGGCAAAATCGCCAACTACCAGGCGGTGGTCCCCTCGACCTGGAACGCCGGTCCCCGCGACCACACCGGCCAACCCGGCGCCTACGAGGCGGCGCTGGTGGGGACGCCGGTGTTTGACGAAAAACTGCCGCTTGAGATTTTGCGCACGATCCACTCCTTCGATCCTTGCCTGGCCTGCGCGGTGCACGTGGTCGATGTGAACGGGAATCCGATTACGAAGGTGGTGCGTGGGGGATGAGGGTTTGGAGGGGTGGTTTTGGTAGGAGCGGCGCCCTCGCCGCGAAGCCTTTCCCCCAATGAACCGAAAATCTCGGCCCATCCTTCGACAAGCTCAGGGTGAGTGAAAAATTGGGCATCCCGCCACTCAGCCCGGTGATCGTTCTGCAACTGAGAGCGTTGAATTGGGTTGTAACGCTTAACCCCCACTTGTCCTCCCCCTGGGGGGGGAGGGATGCAAAGTGGCAACGCTTTCCTGGGTGCCGATACCTGTCCCCTCTCCCTGGCAGGGAGAGGGTTAGGGTGAGGGTCGAACGCCCCCACAACCGAGTTGCTTGCTTTGCAGACACCCTCCCCCAACAACCTACCCCCCGGAGCGCCCATGCTTCCATCCCCCGCCACCCGCCTCCCCATCGTCGTCCTCGGCATCGGCAACACCCTGATGGGGGATGAAGCGCTGGGGGTACGGGCGGTCGAGGCGTTGCAAGATCGCTTTGCCGGAGAGCCATCACTTACCTTCCTCGACGGCGGCACCATGGGTCTTGCGCTGCTGCCCTGGATCGAGTCCGCCGACCGGCTGCTGATTTGCGACGCGGTCAGCGGCGGCCAAGCCCCCGGTTTTCTTTATGAACTCCATGACGGCGAGATCCCCGCCATGCGGGGGCTGGCGCTGTCGCTGCACCAAATCGGCCTGCAAGAGATGCTGGCCCTATGCGCCCTACGCGACCTCACCCCTGCCCGCATGGTGTTGCTGGGGCTGGAGCCGAAGATCCTGCGATTGCATCGGACCCTGAGCGACCCGGTCACCGCCGCCCTGCCCGGTCTGATCGCCCGGGGCGAGAAGATCCTCGATGCCTGGCAACGGGAACTCGACCCGCTCCCCACCCTGTAGCACACTCGGCACCGTCCACTCTTCGATACCCCAGGAGGTCGCCATGAGCAGCCAGCACGAAGATCCCACCCCGCAACAAGGGCGTCTGATCGCCGCCTACGACAAGATGGTCGAGCGGGTTCGCGACGCCTTGGATAAGGCCCCCGAGATTACCTTTGAGCTGCTCGACAAGGGGATTGGCGAGGCGCGGCAGGCCGCCATCAAGCTCGGTGAGCTGACCGAAAACGAGGCCAAGGAGATCTCAGAGGCGGTCAAGCGGGACATGGCCAATCTCAACGCCGAGCTGCGCAAACAGGGTAAGAAACTCGAAGAGACCTTCGATCCCGACCACCTCAAGACCGGCGCCATCAGCGTGGGGAGTTTTCTGCTGGGCAAGATCCGGGAGGGGCTCGACTTTCTCGAAGACAAGCTCGATCAGCGGCTGACCTACCATACCCGGGATGTCACCGGCATCGGCACACTGACCTGCACCCAATGCGGCCAGCAGATGCATTTCAAAAAGACCGGCGTCGTGCCCCCCTGTCCCAAGTGCCACGGTCAGGAATTCAAGCGGGGGTTCTGAACCGCTTGATCCCATCACCCGCCAATCTCATCAAGTAAGAGACGTTTCATGCCCCAAATCACCCTTCACCCCAGCGAACACGAATTCGAATCGGAGCCGGGGGAGTCGATCCTGGCCGCCGCCGAGCGGGTTGGGATTCGCCTGCCCTTCGAATGTAAAGACGGCTCCTGCGGCATGTGCGCCGCCAAGCTGGTCGCCGGTTCGGTCGATCAACGCCGAGCCAAACCCTTCGGCCTGACCCCGCAAATGCGGGCCGAGGGGTATGTGCTCACCTGCGTGGCCATCCCTCAAGAGGATGTGGTCCTCGACCTGCCGTTGCAGGTCCCCTTCACCGAGGCGCGGGCCACCGTGGTGGCCAAAAACCGGCAGACCCACGACACCATTGAGCTGGTGTTGCAGCTCCCCCCCGAGGGGCACTTTGAGTACGAGGCGGGGCAATATGCCCAGCTCACCATTCCCGACACCCCGGTTTCTCGCGCCTACTCGATGGCGGCTCCGTTTCGGGAGGACGGCCGGCTGAGTTTCTTCATCCGCAAGGTGCCCGACGGCCAGATGACCGGCTACATCTTCGACGTGCTCGAAGAGGGGATGGCTTTGGATGTGTGCGGCCCCATGGGGAGCTTCGGTTTGGTCCCCGATTCCGAGCGCCCGATGCTGATGGTGGCGGGAGGCTCGGGAATGGCTCCGATTCAAGCGCTGCTGATGGCGCTCTTCACCCAAAACGACCCCCGCCCCACCCTGTTTTATTACGGAGCGCGGACCCAAGCCGACCTCTACCGCTTGGATTGGCTCAACGACATGGCGACGGTCCATTCCAACTTCGAGTTCGTGCCGGTGCTCTCCCACGAACCCGAGGATTCGGGCTGGGGAGGACGGCGCGGTTTCGTCACCGACGCGGTGCTCGAAGACCAACCCGATCTGACCCCCTTCGAGGCCTACCTATGCGGCCCCCCGCCGATGATCGAGGCGGCGGTGGCGGGGTTTTCGGCACAGGGGCTCGATGCCGAGCGGATTCGCTTCGACGCGTTTTAACGTAAAACCTGCCATTGAGGCTGTGGGAGGCGACCTCTGTCGCCGAAGCGAAGCTGAGTTGTCGCTTCAAGGGATGATGGGGTGGGTGCTGGATGCGCCTTTCCTCTTCATTCGCGGACAGAGGTCAGCTCCCACAGCCTCGATGCGGACATCGATGTTGGAAAACCGCTGGCTTCCCTAACCCTCCCCTACGGAGGCCCCATGCCCCCCCCATTGATCCTCGCCTCGACATCACCCTACCGCCGCACTTTGCTCGCCCGCTTGACCCCCGAGTTCGAGGCGATCTCCCCCGGGGTCGACGAGGGGCGCAGGCGCAACGAGGAGGCGGGGCATCTGGTGGCGCGGCTGGCCAAAGAAAAGGCCGAGGCGGTGGCGGCGCGCCATCCCGAAGCGGTGGTGATCGGGGCCGATCAGGCGGCGGTGACCGAAAGCGGGGCGATCCTGGGTAAACCGGGCAGTCGGGTCGGGGCCATCGCCCAGTTGGCGGGACTCTCGGGAACCACCGTGCGCTTTCTTTCGGCGGTCCATGTGGTTGGCCCCATCGGCGAAGAGGGGTGGATCGTTCCGACCGAGGTCGACTTTCGCACCCTGGAACTCGACGAGATCAAACGCTACGTCGACCGGGACGAGCCCTTCGACTGCGCCGGGGGGTTCAAGATCGAGTCGCTGGGGGTGGCGCTGATGGAGCGGGTGGTCCAGGACGACCCCACCGCTCTGGAGGGGCTACCGCTGATCTCCCTGGCGGCGGCGCTGCGGCGGCAGGGGTTGACGATTCCGTGATCGTTCCTGTGTTGGCGGCGGATCCTCTCAGGGCCGTGCAACGGGATAACGGGGGGTTTCGGGTCCGACAGCACCGTCCTGGATGACGCTCGTCTTGTTCGGAGGATCCACTTGTTCAACCTTCTTCTCTGGCTTGTAGGGCTGTTCTTGCTCTTGGCGACGGGCGTGGTTGCAGCCCGCATCGTCGGCGAACGGCTCCAGCGTCTGGAACGCGAAACCCTTCTTCACGCGCTTCACACCACCATCGCCCCCTGGTCTCCCTCGCGCATCAGCTTCGCCAAAGAGCTGCCCGGTCTGCCTGAGCCGGTCGCCCGTTACTTCAAGGCGGTCTTGCGCGACGACGATCCCATCCCCCGCCGCATCCACGTCGTGCAGCGAGGGCGTTTTCGCATCGGCACCTCGGAGTCGGGGTGGCGTTCGATGACGGCCGAGGAGTTTTTCACCCACCAACCCCCCGGGTTTGTCTGGCTGGCCGACATCGCCATGGCCCCCGGTTTCACCATCAAGGTGAGCGACCACTGCATTGCCGGTCACGGCGGGATGAAGGCGACCGTTTTGGGGATCGACCGACTCGCCCTGGCCGATCCCAAACCCAGCCCCGAGTTGGATTTAGGGGCGCTCCAGCGTTATCTGGCCGAAGCGGTTTGGTTCCCGTTCGCCCTGCTTCCAAGCCAGGGAGTGCGCTGGTTGCCCATCGATGCCCACACGGCCCGCGCCCGGCTTCAGGCGGGGCGCACCGTCGCCGAACTCGACTTCAGTTTCGATTCGGAAGGGCTGCCCGTGCAGGCGTTGACCCCGGCCCGCCCCCGCGAAGTAAGCGGGCACTATGAAAATAGGCCTTGGTTATGTCAGTATGAAAAGTATGGGAATGTAAACGGGGTACGGATTCCGTTGGCTGGGCGCGCGTCGTGGATTTTGCCCGAGGGAGTTTTGACCTATTGGGAGGGCGGCTTGGAACGGGTCGACTTCGCATAGTCATCCACCAAAACACGGCCGGTTTTTTGGGGGGGGTCGGTTGTTTTGCTCTGCGGAGAACCCGTGCGTATCGAACAAACTATCCTGAACCTGTTTGAAAAAGAATTCGGGTTCATTACCCGCTGTTTCGTCCACAGGGTGGTCCCGGTTCCCGAGGTCGAGAACAGCGACGACCCCCCGATCCCCCCCCGTCCCGGCGTGTTTCTGTTGTTGTCGGGCAAGAAGGTGCTCCATGTCGGTCGCGACTCCCAGAACATTCTCGACTGCGCCCTCCAAGCGCTCGACGATTGGCAGAGCAACCACGAAAAACCCTCCCTTCACGCCGCCAAACTAATGTTCATCCATATGCCGGTGGGTTGTAGTGGCTGCGCCCTGAGCTTGTTGCCGACCGTCGAGGAGAGCCTCTCCCGGTTGGTTGTCCTCCCTGCTTGAACGCCCCCATAAAAACGGCGGCCCCAATTGCGGGCCGCCGCCTCGAACGCGCTGAAAACCCCTTTTAAGGCAGAATCGTCACCCGATCATCCCCGGTTTGGGGAATGACGATCCGGCCGCTTGTGCCGTCGACCGTGACCCCATAGGGGGTGTCGAGGGTGAAGGGACCGCGCTGAGCCCCCCAATACTGACCGTTGGTGACGAAATCGGGCTGGCCCAGAAGATAGGTCGCGGCAACGCTGCTGCCCCCCCCGGCAAGTACACCAGCCAAGTTGTACCCCACCAAGCGGTAATTGCCTGAATCGGCTACCCAGAGCACCTGACGGAATGGATCGAAGGCGACCCCGGCGGGCAGATTCAGCCCCGTGGCGGTTGTGGTTGGGCTGCTGCCGGTGAAGCTGCCCTGCCCCAACACCCCGACGGCGGGCATGCCGTTGATGATCCCCAGCGACAGGTTGTAGAGCATGACCCGGTTGCCGTTGAAATCGGCCACCGCCAAGGCGCCGCTGGTCGGCTCGAAGGCCATGCCGACCGGATAAACCAAGCCGCTCTGAGTAGCCGATGCGGTGGCCGTGGTGAAGGTGGTCTGCCCCAACACGTTGGTCGCCGCCTGTCCGGTGACCACCCCATTGGTGATGTCGAAAATCAAGATCCGGGCGTTGTTGCCGTCGGCCACGAAGAGGTACTTGGTCCCCCCTGTGGTGGTGCCGATATGGACCGCTGTCGGGCTGCTCAAACCGACGCTGTTGGGAGTGCCCAATCCGGCATTGGAGGCCCAACCGGTGAAGGTGCTCTGGCCAATCACGGCCACCATCGTGGCCATGCCGTTGATGATGCCGCCGCTCAAGTCGAAGACCGCCACCCGGTTGTTGCCGCTCTCCGCAACGAAGAGCTGCCCGGTGGTGTTGTCGAAGGAGACCCCGGTCGGGGTATCGAGATATAGATCGGGGCCACTGTAAAAATCGTGGTCAAAATCGTTTTGACCCAGGACAAAGTCGGCCTGGAGATCGAGAGGGGTGAAGGCGGCGTCGGCTTGGAACGCCAATACCCGGTTGTTGCCAGGATCGGCCACGAAGAGGTAGTTGACCCCCAGAACCGCCCCCAGCGCGATGTCGGCGGGGCCTTCAAGCCCCACGGCGTTGGTGTCGTTGGCGCCAGGAGAATCGAAGAGACCGACCACCGAGGCATCCAGCATCCCCGGGACCCAGTTGGTTTGCCCGATGACGTCGAGGGCGTTGGGGCCATAGGCACCGATGGCAATGTCGTTGGCCAGGGTCGTCAGATCGAACGACACAACCCGGTCGCTTGCTGTCTCACCCACGTACAAGCGCCCGATCCCATCGCTGGCAAGACCATAGGGGCCGTTAAATTTGTTTTGAGCGGTCGTGAACGTGGTACTGGTCATGTTGGGCTGACCGTGCACAAACGCCGCGTTCATGCCGGTGACCGCCCCAGCGTTCAAGTCGAAGGTCAGAACGCGGTCGTTGAACTCGTCGGAGACGAACAGGTAGTTGCCCATGCTGGCGAGGAACCTCGGATAATCCATGGTTCCCGCGTTGGCGACCGATCCAGCACCCCGGTTGGCCAAATATCCGACGAAATCGGCCTGGCCCAACACCCAGGTCGCCGCCATGGCGTTGGCCAGATTGGCACCGTTCACCCCCAGATCGAAGCCGACCACCCGATGGTTCCAACTGTCGGCAATCCACAGGGTGTTGCCCATGAAGGTCAGACCGCGTGGATCGTTCATGGCGGCGGCGGTGGGGGCGACCGCACAGCTGTTGCTGGAACGGGTCATGAAGTCGGGCTGGCCGAGCACGACGTTGGCCGCCTGGCCGTTGACCAATCCGCCCATCCCCCCGGTACTGACATCCCACACCAGCACCCGGTTGTTGTTGGTGTCGGCGACGGCCAGCAGGGTTTTGCCCCCCACCACCCCGACCTTCACCCCTTTGGGGGCATTAAGGACCGAACCATCGATGGTAGTGCTGGAGCAACCTGAGGTGGCACCGCTGCGGTTGGCGTGAAATCCGGCGAAATCGGCCTGACCGAGTACCCTTGTTGCCGCCATGCCGTCGGTGATCCCGGCGGTGATGTCGTAGATCAAAACCCGGTCACTGACATCGTCGGTCACCAGCAGCCACTGCTTGGCGCCGTCGTCGAAGTAATCGACCCCCACCGGACTGTTCATGGTGGTGGCGTCGGGCGCCGCCATGTCCCGATTGGGATCGCTGTGCTCCATGTCGACCTGCCCAAGCACCGCCACCGCCTTACGGCTGGCGATGTCGTTGTTGGCGTTCAGGGCGTAGACCAGAACCCGGGAGTTGGAGTTGTCGGTCACGAAGAGGCGGTGCCCGACCGGATCGACCGCCATTCCATCGGGGTAACTCAATCCGTAGGGGCTGGTGTCGTTGAAGCCACCGTCGTCAAAGAGGGTGTTGGAAAGCGCCACCCCGAGGCTGTCGCTGTGGCCCAGCATCGCCGGATTGGCCGGTTTGCTGGCGGCGCTGGCCGGATCGCTGCCCAACAACAATTCGGTGCGGGTGTAGACCCCGTCGCCGTCGTGGTCACTCTCGGCAACCAGAGGATCGGTGCCCAGGGCGACCTCGCCGCCGTCGTTCAGACCATCGCCGTCGCTGTCGGGGTTGATCGGGTCGGTTCCGGCGACGGTCCACTCGTTGATGATGCCTGCAATGCCGTCGGCGTCGGGATCGGTCGCCTCTTCATCCAGCCGCAGGTCGTCGATGTAGATCCCCTTCTCGACGCCAATCCAGTTGGAACGCAGGCTCAGCCGCAGTTGCACCACGTTGCCGTTGTAAGGGCTCAAATCGAATGCGGCCAGGCGGTATTGGTTTTGATAACCCACGACGCCCCAACCGGGCAGGGCGGCATTGCTGTTTTGGGTGCCGTCGTA
>MNWR01000087.1 GCA_001872725.1 Proteobacteria bacterium CG1_02_64_396
CGTTCAAGCACCCCACACCCCACCACGAGGGCGCCATGGCCAAGGGCAATCCACCGAAGACCATCCACTGCTTCGCAGCGGGCACCCATACCTCGATGGGTGGCCAGACCCTCACGTTCGGTGAGGACGACATTCGGGCCACCATCGACGCCTACGACCCGGACCTCCATGAGGCCCCCCTGGTGGTGGGTCACCCCCAGCACGACGCCCCCGCCTATGGCTGGGTGCGCAAGCTGAGCGGCGAGGGAGGCAACCTGGAGGCCGAGCCCCACCAGGTGAACCCCGACTTTGCCGAGATGCTCGGTGCGGGCGCCTTCAAGAAGGTCTCCGCCTCGTTCTACCCCCCCACCTCGCCCAACAACCCCGTCCCCGGCGTGTACTACCTGCGTCACGTGGGCTTCCTCGGCGCGCAGCCCCCAGCCATCAAAGGGCTGCGTCAGTTCGAGTTCGGGGATGGCGACGAGGTGGTGACCATCGAGTTCGGCGAGTGGGAGGACGAGATCGAGGTGGGGATTTTTCGCCGCTTGCGCGAGTGGTTGATCGAGCAGTTCAGCGGCGAGGTCGCCGACAAGATCGTTCCCACCTGGGAGCTCGACCAACTGCAACGCGATGCCCTGAAACCCGATGCCCTGAAACCCGAGGAGGGGGGGGCGTCGTCCTCCTACTCCGAAACCGATCTCCCGAAGGAGGACGACGTGGACGAAAAAGAGAAGAAGGAGCTCGCCGATCTGCGGGCCCAGAAGAAGAAGATGGAAGAGCAAGAGGCCGCCTTCGCCGAAAAGCAGCGCGACCTCGACCGCAAAGCCCGTCGCGACGATGCGACCGCCTTCGTCGAAAAGCTGGTCGCCGACGGCTGCCGGGTGCTCCCCGCCGATCAAGCCGGGCTGGTCGCCTTCATGACCGCCGACGCTCCGACCGATGTGATCGAGTTCGGCGAGGGTGACGAGAAGTTCAAGGACACCGGAGAGGCCTGGTTCAAGGGGTTCATCAGGCGGCTGCCCCGACAGGTCGAGTTCGGCGAGGTCTCGGCGCAGGGTGACGAGGGCGGTGAGGGGGCCGGATATATCCCCCCGACCGGTTTCTCGGTCGACCCCGAAAAGGCCCGGATTCACCGCCAGGCCCTCGCCTACGCCGAGCAGCACGGGGTCGATTACCTGGTCGCCGTGCAAAAGGTGGGCGGTCGCTAAGGCGGCTACACCCCCATCCAACGCATTTGCCTATTTATATATAGGAGACAGTCATGAGCCAGTCCATTGCCACCTTGACCCTGATCTTCACCGCCTCCGGGGCGGTGGCGGCCAATCGCGCCATCGGCTTCGACGGCGCCCAGGCCACCGTGCAGGGTCAGAAGGTGCAAGGGGTCAATCGCTATGCGGCCGCCGACGGCGAAGACGGGGCCGCCGAGGCCTCCGGTACCACCGTCATCGAGACCGGCGGCGCCTTCAGCGTGGGCGATTCTTTGATCGTCGATTCCAGCGGTCGCGCCATCGCCAGCACCGGAGCGCTTGCGGTCGCTGCAGGGGCCACCGCCGTCACCAGCTCCGCCGCCAACGGGGCGATCCTGACCGGCGGCGATCTTCCCGAGTACATCTTCGCCGACGCCCTGGAGGCCTCCGGCGGAGCGGGCGAATTCCGCGAGGTTTTCTTGCGCCGCTGAGCGCCGTTCACGACACGTTCAATACCTTTCAATACCTGTTCACGCTTCGCAAAGGAGCCACCCATGAAACGCTTGGCCCACCTCCTCGACCGGGATGTCCTGGTCACCCTCGTCATGCTGCTGTTGGGCGCTGTCCTGCTGATCGATCCGCTCTGCCTTGTCGCCCACGCCGATCCGCTCGGACTCGGGGCCGGGCTGGTCTTTGCCGGGGTCTTGAGTCCCGGCCAGGCGCGGGTGATCGATCCGATCCTGAGTAATGTCGCCCAAGGGTATCGCGACCCCGGCTTCGTCGGTCACAACCTCTTCCCGTCGGTGCCCGTGCAGGTATCCGGGGGTCAGGTCATCGAATTCGGCGCCGAGGACTTCAAGCTCTACAACGCTCGTCGAGCGCCTGGCAGCAACACCAAACGGGTCGAGTTCGGATACCTGGGCAAGCAGTACTCGCTGTTCAATGAATCGCTTGAGGGCAAGGTGCCCGACGAGATCAGCCGCGACGCGGCTCGCGTCCCCGGCATCAACCTGGGTACCCGCGCCGTCAACAAGGTGATGAAGATCCTCCGGCGCAGCCTGGAGGTCGAGCAGGCCGGGGTGGCGTTGAATGCCACCAACTACGACGCCAACCACAAACTGGCTCTGTCGGGGGTCACCAAGTGGACGGCCTCCACCGGCACCCCCTTGCCCGACATCGAGGATGGCAAGGAGGCGATCCGCGCCTCGATCGGCATCCGCCCCAACGTGTTGCTGTGCTCCGCCGTCGGTTTCAACGCCCTGCGCTACCACGCCAGCGTGGTCGACAAGTTCAAGTACACCACCCCCGATTCGATCACCGAGGAGATGCTGGCCCGTCTGCTGCGACTGGATCGGGTAGTGGTGGGCGAGTCGATCTACTACGACGAGACGGCCGCCGCGAACAAGGACATCTGGGGTAACAACGCCGTGTTGGCCTACGTCGCCCTGGGGTCGATGGACCAAGAAGAGCCGAGCTACGGATACACCTACACCATGGAGGGACACCCCATGGTCGAGGAGCCCTACCGCGACCGCAACGCCAAGAGCTGGATCTACCCGGTGACCTACGAGCGCAAACCGGTCCTCTCCGGCATGGCCGCCGCCTTCCTCTTCCAGAATCCCGCGTAACGGTCCCAGGCCGGGGCAACCCGGCCTGGTGCTCACCCCGAATCAACATAGGAGGCCGACATGGCCAAGGCGTTTTACGAGGTGTTCACCCCCCTCAAGCAAAAGGACGGGTCCAAGCACCGCCCCGACGACGGCTTGATCGAGCTGGACGATAAGGAGGCCAAGGAATTGGTGGGGGTTGGGGCGCTGCGCAAGGTGCCGGAGATCCCCGCTGCCAAGATCACACCGGCAGCCCCAGACCCCAAAAAGGTCCAGCCCAAGAAGGCAGCCCCCGAAGCGTCGGCCCCCGTGGGGGTAGGCGCATCCGCCGAGGTCGCCAAGTAACCCATGGGCGTCTACCTCACCATCGACGATCTGCTCGCTTACCCCAACGGCGCGCTCGATCTGGTCGACCTGACCGACAGCGCGGGCACCGGCAGCCATGACGCCGCCAAGGTGGATGCGGCGATTGCCACGGTCGACTCCGAAATCGATGGGGCGTTGCGGGGTCGCTACACCCTGCCGATTGCGCCGGTGCCCGAGGTCGTCAAGGGCATCGGCTGCGACCTGGTCTGGGATCGCCTCTGGGCTGGACGCACCGCCCCCGAGGATGTGCGGAGTCGAGCCAGCGAGGCCCGCAAGCGTCTGGACAAGATCGCGAGCGGCGTCATCAAGCTCGATGCGGCCACCGCCACCAGCGCCGCCGTGGTCAACTTCCCCGAGGCGACCAAGACGGCCGCCGACCGGGTGTTCAGCGCCGACACCCTGCGGAATTTTTGATGAGTCGCCACAGCGATTTCGAGGACGGGGTGGTCGCCATGCTCGCCCCGATGCTGCTCGCCAACGGGGGGGCGCTGCGCGACATCGAGCCCTTCCCCGATATGGACCTGCAAAAAGCGTTCAAGCAGGTGTTGCGCAATCTCCCCGGCGCTTTGTTCGTCAGTACCGGGATGCGCCCCGGCGCGCTGCGCACCCAGGCCCAGCAGGACCAGGAGTTCTCGGGGTTGCTCATCTTTGGCGCCCGCAGCCTGCGCAATCCGACCGATGGTCTGCGCCGGTCCGAGGGGGTCTACGACCTGCTGGACCAATCCCGATCTCTGCTCAACGGCCAGCTCTTGGCCGGGTTCGGAACCTTGACGGCGGGGCAAGAAAAGCCCATGGCCGGGGGGGCCGATCAAAACAGTCAACAGGCCGCCCTCTGGGCGCAAGCCTGGTCCGTCGTCCGATACTGAATAGGAGGCCGTCATGGCCAATGTTCGCTCCAATCAACGTGCGCTGCTGCACGGTCGCCAGACCTCCCCCGGCGTAGCCGAGGCCCTGACCCCGGCCACCCACGGGATTCCCAAGTTTTACAACCTGCAACGCTTCAAGCCCGACCTCAAGCCGATGGCGAACGACAACCAAGCACGCGACGGGTGGGGCCACAACGATCCTCAGTTCGACACGGGCGCCCAGGTCATTCCGATTAAGTTCGATATCCCCCTGTGGGCCCCCGCCGCCAACGGCGCCCCCCTCCCGGTGGTGGGCGAGATCCTCTCGGGAGCGTGCCAGATGACCGAGACGATCAACGCGGGCGACGTCGTCTACGAACTGCTCGAACCGACCGACTACTTCGCCGCCCCGAGCTCGACCTTCTATGGCTACGAGCGAGGCAAGAAGTACGTCGCGGCGACCGCCCGAGGCACCGCCACCCTCAAGGGGGGGGTGAACCAGCCCATTCTGCTGAGCGTCGACGCGCGCGCCCCCTTCGTCATGCCCACCGCCGGAGAGGTCATCCCGGCGGGCATCCCCACCGCCACCGGCACGCTGTTGCTGTTCACCAGTGGCCTGGCGGTCACCGCCGATGGGTCGACCATCAGCATCACCCAATTCGAGCTCGACTTCGGCTTGAAATTCGAAGACGACCCCCGCTCCGGCGGTGTGACCGTGGTGGTCACCAACGCCATGCCTACCCTCAAGATCGGTCGGGATGCCGTCGCCTCCGAAAAGGAGTGGGACTCGATCCTCGCCGCGACCAGCGTCCATTTCGTCTTCACCTGGAACGGCGCGGTGCTCGACATTCCGACCGCGATCAAGAAGGACTCGACCCCCGTCGACCACAAGGGGACCGAACTTTCCGACGAGGTGTGGGAGATCCACCACGCGGTCGGGGTCTCCCCCTTCTCTCTCACGGTGACGGCGCCAGCCCCGTAAGACGAGACCGTCGCGTTAAGCACCCTTTAACACCCCAAAAACACCCCAAAAAGAGGTCTCCCATGCTGAGAATTGCCGGTCGCGATTGTGAATATGTGCTCACCGCCGAGCGCGATCTACCCAAGGAAGAGCAAACCGTCTTCGTGTTGCGCGAGCTCAACGCCGTCGAGCGCAAGGCGCTCGATTACGACCAGCCCGGTTCCCCCTTTCGCCTCAAAAAGGAGCAGCTCGAAGGGGGCGCAAAAGGGGAGATGGTGCTCGTGTACGACATCCCCCAATCCGACGACCCCGCGACGACCCGGCGCAACAACGAGGCGCTGGCGGCTCACCGCAAGGCCTACGCCGGGTACCTGGTGGAGGTGTTCCGCAGGGGGGTGCGGGAGGTCCGCAACCTGACCGACGGCCAGGGCAAGGCGATCACCCTCAGCGGCCCCGAGGCGGCCGAGGCGATTCGCGAGCCCGAGGTGTTCGAGGAGATCTTCAGGGCGTTGACCGAGCACAACACGTTGTCGGAGACCGACCGAAAAAACTAAGGCGGGCGGCCTTGGCCTGGGCCTCTGGCAAGTCGTGTGGGAAGTGCCCGCGTGCCGATTTCGGCGGCGGCGGTGCGGGTAGGATGCCCGCCGACCCCGACGACTGCGCCGCCCAGGACGATGACGACTACTGGGTGCCCCTCGACGACCGGGGGCTCGGCTGCCCGGTCCGTCTGCTGCCCGAGTGGGAGTTGGTCTTTCATCTGTGGGCCTGGCGCGAGACCAACCCCCTCCCCGGCGGACCGCTGGGACAACCCGCCTGGCAATTGGACGCCCTGCACCTCATCGCCGCCGCCGAGGCGGACCTACGAAAGCACGAAGACAAGTTACATCGAGAGGGCCGACCCGAGTGATCGCTAAAGAGATGACCCTGATGCTGAAGATGCTGGGCGACTCGACGTCGGTGGTAGCGTCGTCGAAGTCGGGCCAGACCTCGGTGCGGGCATTCAACGGCGAGGTCGACCAAACCGATAAATCGGGGCGCAAAGCCAGCGCCTCGATGGAGCAGATGTCGGGCACGGTCAACACCCTCAAACGGGTGGTCGGCGGTTACCTTTCCCTGCGCTTCGCACA
Organism: Proteobacteria bacterium CG1_02_64_396; assembly: GCA_001872725.1. Taxonomy (NCBI): domain Bacteria; kingdom Pseudomonadati; phylum Pseudomonadota; species Proteobacteria bacterium CG1_02_64_396. The sequence goes on from MNWR01000087.1 coordinate 6,073, forward strand.
CCAGTTACTCGAAGCCAGCGCCGTCCAAGAGCAGGCAGTCGCCTCCCTCGACGCCTCCCTCGCCTCGATGCATCGCACCACCGCCGGGCTCAGCGGCCAGTTGCAAACCCTGGCCAGCGAGGTGCAGCGGGACGGCATCATCGGCGATGAGGCGATCATCCGGGGCCAGTCCTTCCTGACCACCTACGGCCAGATCACCGACGACATGCTCCCCCGCGCCACCCGGTTGATGGCCGACCTGGCCGCCAAGATGGGGGGCGATACCGTCCAGGCCGCCAACATGGTCGGCAAGGCCTCGATGGGGATGGTGGGTGAGCTGGCTCAAGCGGGGATCACCTTTAGTGAGGAGGCCAAGAAGGGCAAGGACTTCGCTCTGATCTTGGCCGAGATGGAGGCCCAGGTCGGGGGGGTCAACGCCAGGCTGGCCGCCACCGACTCGGGACGCATCAAACAGCTGCACAATAACCTCGGTGACCTGCAAGAGGTCGCGGGGGCCGCCCTGGCCAAGGCCCTGATCCCGACGGTCGACTACCTCAACAACGAGTTGATCCCCACCCTGTCGGTCGGCGCCCCCGCCGCCATGCAGTTCATGGTCGACGGCTGGCACATCCTCAAGGTCGCCGGAGGGCTGGCCCTGGCTGGGCTGATCACGGGCACCGTGCTGCTGCAAGAGACCTTTGCGGGGGTCCTCACGTGGATGGCCGATGCGGGCGATCGCACGATCCAGACGCTGCTTGCCCCTCTCGACACCATCGCCGCCGGTTTGCAAAACGCCCACGTCGACCGCTTGGTCGCCCTGGGGGACGAACTGGCCGGTGTGTCGGCCGGGATCAAGGCGAGCACCGCCGAAACCACCGGATCCGTCCGCGTGTTCGGGGCCGAATTCGACGCGGCGGCCCAGCAGGGTCGGGCGTTCCGCGATGCGGTGCTCGGCGAGGTCGATCAATCGCTCCAGATTGTGGTGGGGTCGGCCGAGGCCGCCGCCCGTTCGGTGGCGCAGCTGGGCGACACCGCCCAGCAGACGGCGGCGGGCATGACGGTGTTGTCGTCCGCCGAAGAGCAGGTCGCCGCCAAGACCCAGGCGCTGATCGACAAACTCACCGGTGCCAGCCAGAGCAAGACCGAGCAGATGCGGGCCGATTACGAGGCGCAGCGCGCCGAAGTGCTGGCTCTGGCCGCCACCACCGACGAGACCGAAAAACGGCAGGCCGACCGTCTGGCCGCCCTCGATGCCGGGTGGAGCAAGTACGTCGACAGCGTTGTGGCCGGAACCCAACAGATCGACACCGCCGTGCAGAAAACCTGGGAGGCGGTCGATCTGTTGCTGGCCGAACTCGACCGAGCCACCGATCCAGCCAGGATCGCCGAGCTGGAGAGGTTGCTGCAAAAGCTGACCACCAAGCAACCGACCCCGCCCGTGGCGACCGAGACACTGAGCCTGTGGAAGAGCACCGCCGACGGGATGCAGGGGTATATGGCCTCGGCATTCGAACAAATACAAAGCAAGGGACGGGTCTCGTTCCGCGACTTGGGGGACACCCTCAAACGATCCATGATCGGCGCCATCAGTCAGATCGAGTCCCAGTGGCTGATGTCGCGGATGTTCGGTGCCCCCGGCGAGGACGGAAGCTTCGCCCTGGCTGGCGCCAACCCCTGGGCGATGGGCGCTGTGGCCGGGGGGCTGTTGCTGGCCGGTGGGCTGTTCGGGGGCGCAGAGGCCTCGGGGCCTAGCCCCTACCAAATCGCCCAACAGGAGGCCTTGCAGGCGGTCGACAGCGACCTCGCACGCCTGACCGCCAGCGGCGCGGACTGGACCACCCAGGTCAACGAGGCCCTCGACGCCGTACAGCAGTCCCGCATGGCCACCGAGCAACGGGTCGACGCCGAGGACCAGCTGCGTCAAGCCGTGATGGGGCGCTACGACGCAGAGACCCAGCGTCTGAACGACCTGGGGGCGATCTATCGAGACCTGGGCAACCAGGCGGCGAGTTTGCGAGGGCAGATTGCCAAGGATCGCCAGTCGTTGATCGGCGCGCCTGATACCTTGCAGAGCCTGGAGGGTCAGCTCGCGGCCATCGTGGTGAACCAGGCGCCGGTTCGGCCGGATCAAACAGTGACGGAAGCACAGGCCGCCATCGCGCAGATGCAGGCCCGGAAGGCCGAGATCTACCACCAAATGATGGCCGACTTCAACGGGAACCGGAGTCTGGTCGATTATCTCCTGGCCAATCCGCAGCTGCTGACCGATCCGAACGCCCCCAACGCTGGCGTGATGCAGGAATACTGGGCACTGCCGTCTCAGATCTCGCAGGCCCAAGCCGACCTGCCTCGGCTTCAAGCCGCATGGGACGCCTATACTCTGGCGACGGTGGCCGACACATCGCTCAAAGAGCAGCAGATCAAGCAACTGTCGGCGCTGCGCGATGCCACCTTGAGCGCGGTCCAGGCCCAGGTGCAGCTCGAACAGAAGATGATCGACACCGCCGATGCGATTCACGGCACCCTGGCCCGGATTCGATTCGAGGCGCTGACCCCAGTCCAGCAGGTAGCACAGCTCGAAACGCAGTGGCAAACCCTGCGCGATCGCGCCCAGACCGCCACCGGCAGCGAGTTGGCCGCCCTCGGCGATCAGCTCAACGCCCTGGCGCCGCAGCTGCTCCAGCTCGAGCAAAACGTCTACGCCAACGGGATCCAAGCGCTCGATGCCAACCAGATGGTGCTGAGCGACCTGGCGGCCGTGGAACAACGGCTGCGCGAACAGGCCCCCGCCAACTACCAAGAGCAGGCGGACAACCTGCTGGCGGGCATCGACGGCAAGCTGCTCGACATGGGGCAGATCTTCACCGACGGGCAAAACGCGGTGGCTGCCGAGATCGCCGCCATGAATAGCGCGGTCACGACGTTGCTGCGGGCGATCAAACAGGGGCTGGGTATCCCGGCTCGTGAGGGTCTGCACTACGTCCCCTACGATGGCTTCCAGGTCACCGCCCACGCTCGCGAGGCCGTCCTGACCGCCGATCAGGCGGACGCTTGGCGCGCCAATGGCCACCGGGTCAATGCGGCCCCGGTGGCGATTCCGGTACCCGCCCCGGTCGAGATCCCCCGTCCCGTTCCAGTCCCGGTGCCGGTCTCCATACCCTCGACCTCGACCTCCACGATCACCGCGGTCACGACGTTGCTGCGGGCGATCAAACAGGGGCCGGGTATCCCGGCTCGTGAGGGTCTGCACTACGTCCCC
>MNWR01000088.1 GCA_001872725.1 Proteobacteria bacterium CG1_02_64_396
GTCGACCAAAGCGCTCTTCAACCCTTGACTGTTGAGCACCGCCTGGAAGGGATCCGTCGTCTTTCTTCCAAACGGTAGAAGCGACGTCAACGCACCCCCACCCAAAGCCCCCCCATTGTCGCTCCCCGACACGGGCAACAGGGTCACCTTGGACTCGTACACGTTCTTCATCGTCAGGGTAAAGCCCGCCACGAGCACCCCAGCAATCAGCATCGCCCGGGCGATTCGCCAGCGATTCTTAACCACAACCCAGAGCAACTCGACGAGGTTGATCTCGTCTTCGTCCTGATCGTACGGAGGCTCCCGCCGAGTGGACGGTGACGTCGCGGAGGATGCTTCGCTCATTCAAACCAACCTTTTTTCAGCTTTGGGATGGACAACCGGTCAGGGGGCGGGATGGTACCGATTTCGTGGGGTGATGCACATGACATGCTGCCAGTTCGGGTGATGCTCGGCACATTGAACGTAGACCATCAAACCGCGATGTTCAGCAGGCTGGCAACCTGTTCCCGCGCCTCGCTCAGTAGACTAGCCAACAGATCCTCGCTGCGTGCCTCGACCATGATGCGTAGCTTTGGCTCAGTCCCAGAGGGGCGCAGCACCACACGGCCATCGCTGCGAGCGTCGAGAATCGACTGGCTCAGGTCTCGACTCAAATCAGCCAATTTTTGCTTATCTTCACGACTCAAAGGGGCAGACAACGCCACGTTCACCAACCGCTGTGGATAACGCTCCAATTGTCCTGCCACCCGAGAAAGCGGAGCCTGCGCAACCACTGTGGCCCGAAGCACCTGGAGCGCCGCGATAATGCCGTCCCCCGTGGTAACGTAGTCCGACATGATCAAGTGGCCCGATTGCTCCCCCCCCACATTGGAACCATGCTCGGCCATCCCCTCCAGGACATAGCGATCTCCCACGGCGGTGCGAACGAATTCGATGCCGTGGGCGGCCAAGAGCCGCTCCAGTCCCATATTGCTCATGACCGTTGCGACTACTGGCCCACGAAGCTGCCCCTCTCGATGCAGAATAACCCCGACCATCCCGAGAATATCGTCTCCGTCGAGTACACGCCCGGTTTCGTCGACCATGATCAGGCGGTCGGCATCGCCATCCAGGGCAATCCCTGCGTCGGCACCGTGCTCCTTCACCAGATTGGCCAAATGTTCGGGATGCAACGCCCCCACCCCATCGTTGATGTTCAGACCATTGGGATTGATCCCGGTGGTGATGACCTCGGCCCCAAGCTCATAGAAGACCTCACCCGCCACGTGGTAGGCGGCTCCATTGGCCGCATCGACCACCAGCTTCAATCCATCCAGGCGCAATCTGCGGGGGACGGTCGCCTTGCAGTATTCGATGTATCGCCCCTTGGCATCCTCGATGCGCACGGCCCGCCCAATTTCCTTACCTTCGGGACGGAACGCGTCGAGCTTATCGCAGCTCATCAACCGTTCGATCTCCAACTCGACCTCGTCGGAAAGCTTGTTGCCATCCGCATCGAAGAACTTGTTGCCGTTGTCCTCAAACGAGTTGTGCGATGCCGAAATCATCACCCCGCCATCGGCCCGCATCGCCCGGGTCAACATCGCCACGCCCGAGGTCGGCAATGGCCCGACCTGCAAAACGTTGAGCCCCACCGAGGTGAACCCAGCCACCATCGCCGCCTCGATCATGTAGCCAGAGCGGCGGGTGTCCTTGCCGATCAATATCCAATGACTACGGCCATCCCGCTGCGAAAACAGGTATCCGGCTGCTCGGGCCACCTTGGTGGCAACCTCTACCGTCATCGGATGGCGGTTGGCGGTCCCGCGGATTCCGTCGGTTCCAAAATATTGGCGTTCGCCCATTGCGTTTTGACTCCACCTGCCTACGGCTTGGATTCTGAATTCAAGGGCTCTTCTGGTATCGAAAGAACCGCAATTTCTTCGGGGATGGTCCGCACCAATTGAACGCCTTCGGGAAGAACCACCTCCAGCGCTCCTGGGTGTTGTTCAATGGGAGACCAAACCACCCGTATGTCTTCGGGGGAGATGGGTGGGTGACCACCTACAACCCGCACCTCGACCGAAACCTGCTTAGGCTCGATTCGACTTCCCGCAAAGGCCCCGGGAACCACGACTCCGATGCCTTCGACCCGTTGCATCTCAAGGTGGGGCCTCATTTGCACCTTGACCGCGACATCTTCGCCGCTCAGCGGTTTGAGATCGACATTCCCGGTATGAACCGGAATTTTTACGGTGAAATCCCCCGAATGCCCTGCCAAATCGATGGGATCGGTCTCAACCTCTTTGAGATCCTCCATCCACACCTCCGGCCCCTGAACGGAAACCGTCGAGGGGGTGACCTCTACTGAGGCAACTTCCACCTGAATCGGAGGGGTTCCCACAAAACGCGGCGTTACGATGACCGAGCGTTCCACCTTGCGGTCGACCTTGATCGGCAATTCGCTCGGGGAAACTCGGACCACCTCAAGCGCCTGCGGTCGTTCGACGTTACGCGGTAGAATCGGCAGGTTGGCCACGCCAGGTCCCGTAAATGCCGACAAATCGAGATTCACCACTAAATCGGAGGGATTTAAGCGCCCCAAGCGACTGCGTGGGCCTTCCAATTGCACGGTGATTCCCGGGGGGATGGTACTGATCAGGACCAACCCCTCGTCCAGCCCGATCGTCCGGACCGGCGCCTCAAATGATAGCTCTACCCTGTCCTCGGCGTTGACGAAAAACCACAGCACTAGGGCAAAAAAGAGGGACAACAATTTGAGCCCGGTATTTTCAATCAAAATCCGGCCCAGAACCGACCTTTTGGCTCTCGTGGTGGGAGTGCGTACGAAAGTCCCGGTCATATCGAGGGCGGCTCGTCCCTTAGGGGCTTTAATGTCGCTCATGCAGCCCCCGTCACCGCCACCTGCCGCACCCGCAAGAGTTCGTTCAAGCGGTCGCGCAACTGTTCGATCTCAAGTCCACTTTCAAGGGTTGAATCAACTGCCACCGAGATCCGACCGGTCTCCTCACTCACCACCACAACCACCGCATCGGTCTCCTCGGCCAAACCTAGTGCCGCCCGATGACGGGTCCCCAAGCGTTTGGACAGTTCGGAGGATTGTGACAGGGGAAGGAAACAGCCGGCGGCAATCACCCGCCCCTCCACGATGATAACCGCGCCGTCATGGATTGGAGAGGAGGGATGGAAGAGGGAAACAATGAGCTCCCGCCGTACCCGGGCATCGATTACCGTGCCGGTGTCGAGGAAGTTGTTCAGCCCTGTTTCGCGCTGGAACACGATCAAGGCCCCGATGCGGTCTTGAGCTAGCGCTCGAACCGCGCGGGTCACCTCTTCGATCGCCTCCTTTTCGGTGAAAGCGACCGGGTGCCAGAGCGATGCCTTACCCATGCGAATGAGCAAGGGGCGGATTTCGTGCTGAAACAACACCACCAGGATGACGATCAGGGAGGAGATGAAGTTGGAGAACAACCACTGCGTGGTCACCAGTCCAGCCCACTCGGCCACGAGGTACAGACCGAGCAACATCGCCAGTCCACCCAGCATCTGCATGGCGCGGGTGCCTTTGAAGAACAGCAGCAAGCCGTAAATCAATGCCGACACCACCGCTATGTCGATGACATCACGGAAGCTCAACTCGCCGACAAAGGCGGTTATTTGGGTGGAAAGATCTGCCATGAAAAGAGGGGTTTCTTGGGTATGTTTAAAAATAAATTCAAGTACTTGTGCTTACATCCTAAAGCCATCCTTAAAGATACCCCATCGACTCCATGGCTTCAATCAAGGCTAGAGCCTGCTGTGATCCCCGCACGTCGTGGACCCGAACTACCGCAACGCCAACCCGCATGGCGTGGGTCGAGACCACTGCGGTCGCCAGATCACGCCGGAGTGGCTCGTCGATCCCGAGTAGCTCGCCCAACATACGCTTGCGTGAGACCCCCAGAAGCACCGGCCCCAGCTGACGCAGCAGGTGCACCTGACGCAGCAGCGCCAGGTTGTGCTCCAACCGCTTGCCAAAACCGATCCCAGGGTCGACCAGAATGCGGTCCGAAGTAATCCCTGCCGCCAGCGCGAGCGCACGGCGCTGGCTCAGATATTCCCCCACCTGCATGACCACATCGTCATATTCAGGGTGACGCTGCATCGTCCCCGGTTCGCCACGCATGTGCATCAAGACGATGGGGCAACCGGCCTCGGCCACCAGGGGGAACATCGCCGGATCGCCCCCCGCCGAGACGTCGTTGACCATCGCGGCCCCTGCCTCCAAGGCCGCCCGGGCGACCGCTGCCTTGCGAGTATCGATGCTGACCGGCCCCAAGCCACGGCGGCTCAACCCTTCGATCAGCGACACCACCCGGCGCCGCTCCTCTGCTTCATCGACCACCGCCGCCCCCGGACGGGTCGACTCCCCCCCGACGTCGAGAATCTCGGCCCCCTCGGCCAATGCGCTTTCGGCGCGTCGTAGAGCGGCAGCCAATCCCCTGGAGGTTGAGGGATCTATCGAACCACCATCGGAGAAGGAATCGGGGGTTGCGTTGAGGATCGCCATGATGGCGGGACGCTGCCGGTCTTCGCCCCCCGTCAATCCAAGTGGTCGCCACCAGGAGCCTGCAAACGGAGCGGGGAGGGGCACATGGCGCCCCTCCCCGTCGATGATGCGATCGACTTGTTCCGGCCTTAAGGGGAGGGGCTCCCCCTGCCAGCGCAGATGTTCGGGATCAGTCGGGGCGCCCACCCTCGGCCGCCTCCTCCTCGGAAGGGGGAACGGTGCGTTCGAAGGCATCGGGATCCATGTCGCCGATGTAACTCTCGCCCCGGATCCCCACCCCCTTGAGGATGGCGGCGATCTCCTTGGCATCGATGGTCTCGTAACGCAGCAGGGCACGACCCAACGTATGCAGCTCGTCGAGGTCGTTCTTAAGAATCTCGCGCGCCCGGTTGTAGTTGCGATCAATGACGGTGCGGATTTCACCGTCGATCTGTTGCATGGTGCGCTCAGAAAGATTGCTGTGTTTGGTGACTTCTCGACCCAGGAAGATCTCCTCCTCTTTCTCACCATAGGTCAGCGGGCCGAGCGCTTCGCTCATCCCCCATTCGGTGACCATGCGCCGAGCCAACTGGGTTGCCCGCATGATGTCATTGGAGGCACCGGTGGTCTTCTGATTGAGTACCAACTCCTCGGCCAACCGCCCACCCATCATGATGGCAATGTCGTTTTCGAGCTTTTCGATGTCGGCGGTGTAGCGATCTTCGGAAGGCAGCTGCATCGTCACCCCCAGAGCGCGTCCACGGGGAATGATCGAAACCTTATGAATCGGATCGGTGCCGGGCAGTTTGATCGCCACCAGGGCGTGGCCCGCCTCGTGGTAGGCGGTGGTGGCCCGCTCTCGCTCGCTGATGACTTGACTCTTACGTTCGACCCCCATGAGCACCTTGTCCTTGGCCGCCTCGAAGTCGGCCATGGTCACCCGCTCCTTGTTTTGCCGAGCCGCCAGCAGCGCCGCCTCATTGACCAAATTGGCCAGATCGGCCCCTGAAAAACCGGGGGTGCCGCGGGCAATCACCGAGGGCACGACGCTGTCGTCGATCGGCACCTTGCCCATGTGCACCTTGAGGATCTGCTCACGTCCGCGCACATCTGGCGAGGGGACGGTCACCTGGCGATCAAAGCGGCCCGGACGCAGCAGGGCCGGATCGAGCACGTCGGGTCGGTTGGTGGCGGCGATCAGAATGACCCCTTCGTTGGATTCGAAACCATCCATCTCGACCAGCAGTTGGTTGAGGGTCTGCTCCCGTTCGTCGTGACCGCCACCCAGACCGGCACCACGACGCCGTCCCACCGCATCGATCTCGTCGATGAAAACCAGGCAGGGGGCCTGTTTTTTGGCCTGCTCGAACAGATCGCGTACCCGGCTGGCACCGACGCCGACGAACATTTCGACGAAGTCAGAGCCGGAGATCGAGAAAAAGGGGACCCCCGCCTCCCCCGCTACGGCGCGAGCCAGCAGGGTTTTACCGGTACCGGGGGGACCAATCAGCAGCACCCCCTTGGGAATCTTGGCGCCGAGTTTGGTGAATTTTTGGGGGTCTTTGAGGAAGTCGACCACCTCGGTCAGCTCCCCCTTGCCCTCGTCGACGCCAGCTACATCGGCAAAGGTGACCTTCTGTGAGTTTTCGTTGAGCAGCTTGGCCCGCGACTTACCGAATGACATCGCCCCTTTGGTCCCGCCCCCCTGCACTTGGCGCATGAAGAAAATCCAGATGCCGATGAGCAAAATCATCGGAAACCAAGAGACCAACACCGAAACCAGCAGGTTGGGTTCTTCTTTGGGGGTGGAGGCGATCGAAACGTGGCGGTCGCGCAGATCCTTAACCAGATCGGGATCCTCCACCGCATAGGTGGTGAAGGGGCGACCGTCGACCAGGGATCCAGTGATCTTGGTGCCGTCAATGGTCACCTCGACCACGTTGCCCTTTTCGACCTCGCTGAGGAAGGCCGAATAGATCATCTTGTTGCCGGGGACCGGTTTGCTGAACAAATTGAACAGCATGATCATGACCAGGCCGATCACCAGCCACAGGGAGAGGTTTTTGTAGAAGTTGTTCAAGAGGTTGCTCCGACTTCTTGGCGGGTCCGTAATGGACCCCGGGAATCGTTTCGCGCTGCCCCAACAACCTGCGTTCGGGCTAAAAGGCGCACAATATAGACCAAACCACGCCCTCTCGGGAATTGGAGGAGCTATCAACTCCCCTACCCATGAAAGGTTCCCTGCATGCCGACACCGCTTCGCGACCGACTCCCCCTCGGTCACCCCCTGCTCAATCTGCCCGTCACCGATCCGTTTGTCGCCGTCGCCGAAAGCCTGAGCCAAGGCAGCCACTTGGCCGCCGATCTGATCGCCCGCCACCCCGAGGCTTGGCTGGGGCAACGTTTCGACCAACCGCTACGCCAGCGGCTTTGGCACATCCTCCATCAAGCCGAGCCGAAATTCGCCCCCCTTGCGACCCCGGGCGACCTACTGCGCCATCTGCGCCAAACCAAACGCCGGGTCATTTTGGCCATCGTTCAGGCCGATCTCGAAGGGGGTGCGCCGGTGGCTGATGTCACCGGCGCGCTCAGCCTTTGGGCCGGATGGGCCATCGACCACGCCTGGCGTTGGTTGGTCGCCCACCACACCCCCGGCTTGGGGCGCCTGGATGAAGATATGGCGATCCTGGGGATGGGCAAGCTCGGATCTAGGGAGCTCAACTTCAGCTCCGATGTCGATCTGATCTTTGTCGCCGCAGATCCTTACGCCACCACTGGCGGTGGAAGCCGAAACCTTGATGCCCAACCCTACCTGCAACGGCTGGCTCGGCAACTGATCGAGGCGATCGGACAAACCACCGCCGACGGTTTCATCTTCCGGGTCGACATGCGACTGCGCCCCGGCGGGGAGACCGCGCCCCTGATCCCCGACGCCGAGATGTTCCTCAACCATTACTTCTCGTACGCCGACACCTGGGAGCGAGCGGCGATGATTAAAGCCCGCCCCATCGCCGGTAATCGGCCAATGGCCTGCGATCTGTTGCGGCAGCTATCGACCTTTCGCTTCCCCCGCTCCATCGACTTCACCTTGGTCGAGGGGATCGCGGCGATGAAGGAAAAAATCAACCAATACCGCGAACACGAGGAGGGCTTTAACGTCAAGTTGGGTCGGGGCGGCATCCGGGAAATCGAGTTTTTCGCCCAGGCCCATCAGTTGCTCCTCGGCGGCAAGGATCGTCGCCTGCGCATTCGCCCCACCGAGCGGGTGCTCTACCACTTGAGTCGGCGGGGGATTTTGTCGATCGAGGAGAAAAACCGACTGATCGACGCCTACCGTTTTCTACGCCGGGTTGAACACCGCCTGCAAGCCTGGGAAGAGGAACAAACCCACCGTTTGCCCGACGACCCTACGGTCCAACTGCGCATTGCCCGGATGCTTCTGCCACCCCAAAACCGTCATCTGTTGGGCGACGCCGAATTGCTGGAACTGTTCCACGGTCGCCTTGACGAGGTGCGCCAGGTGGTGGGGGAGGCATTCGAGGGGATGCTGGGTTCCACCTCGGCCCAATCCAGCGAACCCGGGGAAACACTCCCTCCCTGGAGTATGATCGCCGACCTCCAATGGGCCCACCCCGACGACACCAAACGGCTGTACGAAGCGGTGCACGATCTGCTCGACCACCTACCCTGGTCGGAGGGAGAACGGCAACGGGCCCGGCGGGTGGTGGCTGCGGTGGCGCAAACGGTGGTCGCAAGTCCGATGCGCGATGTTGGCCTGTCGCTCCTGCATCGCCTGACCGAGTCGCTCGCCCCCTTTGGCGCGGTCATCGCGCTGCTCGACCACCACCCCGAATTGATCCGCCGTTTGGGGCGGCTGATGACCGAGGCCTCGGCCATCGCTCGCACCGTGGTCGGACACCCTCCCCTGCTCGAAGCGGTCTACGACTCGACCACCCTGGCCCGCTTCCCCGAAACCCGCGAACTCAAGGATGAGCTCGACAATCTCTTGCGCCCTCTCGAAACCCCAGAAGAGGTCTCCCGAACCCTAGCCCGCTTTCGGGGCGAAATGACGCTACGTATCGCAGTGCGCGATTTGATCGGATTAAGCGATGCCGACGAAGTCTCCGGTGCCCTGTCGGCCCTAGCGGCAGCGGCGATTCAAGCGGTGCATCGCTGGAGCTTGATCCACATGGAGACCCGTCACGGCAATCTTGCGGGTGCCACCTTTGCGGTGATCGCCCTGGGCAAACTCGGCAGCCGGGAGCTGGGCTACGGATCGGACCTCGACCTCATGTTTCTCTACGACGTCCCAGAAGATTGTTGGGGATCGGAGGGTGTTCGCCCCCTGGATCCGGCCACCTGGACCATTCGCTGGGCCAAGGAGGTCATGGGGATTTTGGGGGGGATGACCCCGCTGGGGCCGCTCTTCGAGGTCGATGCCCGATTGCGCCCCGGTGGCGATTCGGGACCTCTGTCGACCAAGCTTTCGACCCTGCGACACTACGAATTCAAGGAGGCCTGGACCTGGGAACATCAGGCTCTGTGCCGCGCCCGAATGGTGGCGGGCGATCCCAACCTGGGGGTGGCCTTTAGGCTTTTGGCCGACGACATCCTGACCCACCCTCGCAGCCGCGAAACCCTGGCGGCTGAAATTGCCGCCATGCGGGCCAAAATCGCCGCCGAAAAGGGGGCTGATCGATGGGACATCAAGCTGGCACCGGGGGGACTGGTCGATTTGGAATTCCTGGCGCAATACCTGGTGCTGGGCTGGGGCGCCGATCAACCCCGTCTGCTGAAACGGGGTACCGCTGCCACCTTGTTGGCCGCCCCAGCAACCGGTCTGCTCACCCCGAACGAGGCTACCCAGTTGGTACAGGGGTGGCACTGGATGCACCGACTGGACCAAAAACTGGCGCTGCTCGACCCAGAGAGCAAACACCGTATCCCCACCAGCGGCCCGCAGCTCCAGGCACTGTCCCAGGTCATGGCGACCACCCCAGAGGAACTGCTGTCGACTTGGGAGGACTACCGCCGCCGCCAACATCAAGAGTGGATCCGACTGTTTCCCCCCCCGCCAGAGAACGTCGCCCTTGGGCCAGGCTACCTTCACTTCGTGAACGATGGTGTGCGCGAAGGGGTGTCGGATCGCGGCGTGGTGAGTAGTATTGCGCCCCATTCAGACCCCTTTTCCCTTGAATCGCAGTCGAATAGCGGGCAAAGCACATGAGCATGGCTGATCGTGACGGATTCATTTGGCAGGATGGCGCCTTGGTGCCGTGGCGCGAGGCGACCACCCACGTCCTGACCCATTCGCTCCACTATGGCTTGGCGGTGTTTGAGGGGATCCGCTGCTACGAGACCGACGAGGGGACCGCCGTCTTCCGGCTTGCCGAGCACACCCGGCGACTGTTCGAGTCGGCCAAGATCCTGCAAATGGGCATGCCGTTCACCGAAGAGCAGATCAAGCAGGCCACCCTTGAGGTATTGCGGGCCAACAAACTCAAGAGCGGCTACATCCGCCCCCTGGCCTTTCTGGGGCCCGAAGGGATGGGGCTGCTGGCCCAGGGGCTCAAAACCCACGTCATTATTGCCGCCTGGCCTTGGGGGGCCTATCTGGGGGAAGAGGGGCTGGAACGGGGGATCCGGGTCAAGACCTCCTCCTACACCCGCCACCACGTCAACATCGCCATGTGCCGGGCCAAGGCCAGCGGCCACTACATCAACTCGGTGCTGGCCAAGCGCGAGGCGGTGGATGGGGGGTACGACGAGGCGCTTCTGCTCGACGATACCGGCTTTGTTGCCGAAGGGTCGGGGGAAAACATTTTCGTGATTCGGGACGGGGTCATCTACACCCCGCAGCTAACCTCGTCGCTCAACGGCATCACCCGTCACACCGTCATGACCATTGCCCACGATCTTGGGCATGAGGTGCGCGAGGCCCCCATCACCCGCGATACCGTCTATGTGGCCGACGAAGCCTTTTTCACCGGAACCGCCGCCGAAGTCACCCCCATCCGTGAGCTCGACCACCGCACCATTGGCGAGGGGCGACGGGGGCCAATCACCGAGAAAATTCAGACGATTTACTTCGATGCAGTGCACGGGCGCGATCCTCGATATCGCCATTGGCTAACGTCCGTTGCGCCGTAAACTCTTTGGGGAAGCGCTGATTTAATGGCGCTTAGCACATGTTCTCGATCACTCCGCGCCTTGGCGCACTCCAACTTCTAGGTCGGTTCAGGATGATGTCTTTCGCAGATTGCAACCCTCGTGTTCACCCCCGCTCCATTCGACTCGTGGTTTCAACGCTCCTATTGATGTGGGGATGGGGCTATACGGCCCAAGCCGAAACGGTCATGCCAGCCGCCGTTGTAGCGCCCGTCGTCGCAGCGCCCGCCGTCGCGGCCCCCATAGGAACGACCGCCCCAGTTGCTCCGCCCGTGGGTGTCAACACGGCGCCAGAGGGGGGCGTTCCCACCGGAATGACACCCTCGGCCCCCATCGCCACACCACAGACGGGCGTTCCCTCAAACACCAGTGCCGAGGGACAGCCCCAAACGACTGTTGCACCCGACGGGAATGCGACGACCACCTTGGACGCAACGGTTCAGGGGGAACTCAAGGTCGATCAAAACACCGTGTCCGATAGCGGCAACGACCAGCCAAACACCGATACGACCTCTTCAATCGACGACACCTCCTCCTCACAGAGCTCTAACAACGAGGGGCCCATCGATGTTGAAGCCATGTTCGCCCTGGCGCCTCAACAACTGGGTCGATCCAGTGCTCCAGAGAATTTCGGGTACGACATTTTTCGCCAAGCCACCTCGACGTTTGCCCCAACCAATAATGCAGCGGTCGGTCCCGATTATATGGTTGGCCCTGGTGACCAGTTTGTGGTCCACATTTGGGGACGGGTCAACGGTGACTATCCGCTTCAGGTTGGTCGCGAGGGTAGCGTCGTCATCCCCCAAGTCGGCACCATTGATGTATCTGGTTTGACCTTTGGAGCCCTCGACGAATACCTCACCCAGCAAATTGGTCGTGTGTTAACCGATTTCACCCTACACGTTACCATGGGGCAGCTGCGCACAATTCGTATTTATGTCATCGGCGAGGTCGATAAACCGGGAAGTTACGAGGTCTCCTCTCTGACCTCGCTTTATCAGGCGCTTTTTGTCGCGGGGGGACCTACACATCGCGGCAGTTTGCGTCAAATTCAGCTTAGACGGCCTGGACAAACCCCGGTCACCTCCGATCTATACAACTTCCTTCTCAAAGGTGATCGTTCCCAAGATCAAGCCCTCCAAAACGGCGACACGATTTTTGTTCCTCTGGTGGGGATTCGTGCCGGTATTTCTGGTCCCATCCGACGCCCAGCCACCTATGAATTTTCTGAATCTCCAAATTTGGGGCAATTGATTGATATGGCTGGCGGCCTTGAGCCGACCGCGTGGCTCAACAAGGTTCAGGTTCGGCGTATCGAAGAAAACGAATGGCACACTGTTCTTGATCTTGATTTGACCCATGAAAAACAGGGCCAAGCCCGAAAATTCAAACTCAAGGATCGCGATCAGGTCTCGATTTACCCCATTCTGCCTAACGATACCCAAGTGGTTCGACTGATCGGTCATGTCGCCCATTCAGGGACCATCTCCTTCCAGAAGGGCATGACCCTCGCCGACCTATTCCCAAATCATTACGACGATCTGCTTGCCGAACCCTACCTAGGTTACGGAGAAATCCTCCGCATCGCCCCCCCCCTCTACGAAACCAGATTACTGACGTTCAACCTTGGGGATGTTCTGGAGGGAAGAACCGTTATCCCTCTGCACCCAATGGACACCATCCGGGTTTATCCCGCCTCGTTTTATCAAACTGGGCAAACCCTTGAAATCAAGGGCGCGGTGCGCCATCAAGGTTCATTCCATTTTCACGACGGAATTACTTTGCTTGATCTGATCCACCGCGCTGGCGATCTACTTCCCAACACCTACATGGACCGGGTGGAAATCAGTCGATTAAACCCTGTAGGAAGTGTGCACCAACGACGGCTCATCGTTCTGAACAATCTGCAGGCCATTATCGATGGCAACCAGAACGCTCCGCTTCTTGAGGCCCAAGACGTCGTTACCATATTCAACGTTGATCGCTTCCGTCCCCCTCAGGTGGTTGTCATTTCAGGAGAAATCCGCAACCCCAGCGAGGTTGCATTCAAAGAGGGCATGACCCTTTTCGATTTGATCCAACATGCCGGGGGGCCGACCAACGACACGTACATGGGACGGTTGGAAATCAGCCGACTCAATCCCAAAGGAAGTGAAAATACTCGCCGCCTGATTGTCCTTTCCGACATCCAACCCATCTTGGAGGGAACGCGCCCCTCCCCGCGCTTGGAGCCCCAGGACATCGTCACCGTGTTCAGTGTAAAACGCTTCCGTCCTGATCAGATTGCTAGCATTGTAGGAGAGGTTCGTAATCCCGGAGAGGTTGACTTTAAAGAGGGGATGACCCTTTTCGATTTAATCCAACACGCCGGGGGGCCGACCAACGACACTTATATGGGACGGTTGGAAATCAGCCGACTCAACCCCAAAGGAAGTGAAAACACTCGCCGCCTGATTGTCCTTTCCGACATCCAACCCATCTTGGAGGGAACGCGCCCCTCCCCGCGCT
>MNWR01000089.1 GCA_001872725.1 Proteobacteria bacterium CG1_02_64_396
TTCTCATCAGCATGGACGGACGGGGCCGGGCGCTGGACAACGTCTTCATCGAACGTTTGTGGCGCACGGTGAAGTACGAAGAGATCTACCTGTACGACCATGCCGATGGGGTGGCGCTGCACCAGGGGCTCGACCGCTACTTCCGGTTTTACAACACCGAGCGCCCCCACAGTGCCCTCGGCGGCAAGACCCCAGAACAGGTCCATCAAACCCACGGCGGAACCACCCACCGCCACTAACCGTTTACAAATTTTCGCCCCCAAACTGTCCAAGGAGTGGGGTCCACCCCACCATGATGGCCACGATCTGTTCTTGGCTCAGGCTGTTCGGCGAAACCGCAATATGGGTTGAATCGAAGGAGCTATTTCGATAATTAGCCGTATCGTACGATGAACTCGCACACCCATATAACATCATAATGCCTAAAAAAATAGCGGCTCCCAAGAATCTATTCATTCCTCATTACCCCCGAGTTCCACGTTTATCCAGAGACATCCTTCGATCTTACAAGGGCACCTCTAAAACGGCTTTCCCAGCGGTTTTTAAGGTGGGAATCGAAACCCTAGGCACCATGAAGCGGCGTGGTTTTCGACTTCCTTTCGCTTCAGTCGCTTACGTTTCTGCGTTTGCTGGCCCATCCCTGAGCGGCGCAGAAGCGCCATTAAATCAGCGCTTCCCTAACGGTTTTCAGAAATGCCCTTGGGGTGTTTACCCCCGGCAGAACCTGCTCCCCTTTGCCCATGCAACGTCTCGGCGGCGTAGAGGGTGTTGACCAGCAGCATGGCGCGGGTCATGGGGCCGACCCCGCCGGGAACCGGGGTGATCCACGAGGCCCGTTTTGCGGCCTCTTCAAAATCGACATCGCCGACCAGCTTGCCATCGGGCAGCCGGTTCATCCCCACGTCGACGACAATCGCCCCCGGTTTGATCCACGCCCCCTTCACCAAACCAGGTTTGCCGGCAGCGGCGACCACCAAATCGGCGTCGCGCACATGGGCCTCAAGGTTGCGGGTGAAGCGATGGGTGACGGTGACGGTGCAACCGGCCAGCAGCAGTTCCATCGCCATGGGGCGGCCGACGATGTTCGAGGCCCCCACCACCACCGCATCGAGCCCCTTCAAAGCCGCCCCGGTGGTTTCGAGCAGCTTCATGATCCCGAAGGGGGTGCAGGGGCGCAGCATCGGTTGGCGCACTGCCAGACGGCCCATGTTGAAGGCGTGGAAACCATCCACATCTTTGTCGGGGTGGATCGCCTCGATGACCGGTTTGGCATCGAGGTGGCTGGGCAGGGGGAGCTGCACCAGGATGCCGTCCACATCTTCACGCTCGTTGAGCTCCTCGACCAGGGCGAGCAGCTCCTCTTGGGTGGTGTCGGCGGGCAGGTCGAAGCCGAAGGAGCGGATGCCGGTCTCTTGGCAATCTTTACGCTTGCTGGCCACATAAATCGACGAGGCGGGATCCTCCCCCACCAGAACGACTGCAAGGCCGGGCGCCCGGTTGTGGCTTTTGATACGGGTCTCAACACTGGCGCGGATCTCTTGACGAATCTGGGTTGCCAGGGCTTTTCCGTCGATCAATTGACTCATGGGTACAACCTTCTGGGGGACTGGTGAACGAGGGGGCAAGGATACACGAGGGGGGGGTGAAAAACCTACGGGGGCACTACCAGGCAATCGGGGTGCGGTCGCGAAAAAAGCCCCCCGAGGGGCCGTTTTCGGGCAGGGTCGCCAGCCACACCACCGTGTCGGCCCCTTGCGCCACCGAGCGCGGCGCCCCCTTGCCCCCCATACGGGTCGCCACCCAACCGGGGCACACCGCGTTGACCTTGAGATCCCCCTGCCCCCGTACCTCGCCGGCCAGCTTAACCGTCAGGGCATTGAGGGCCGCCTTGCTCAGGGCGTAGGGAGCGGTGCCGGGCAACCCGGCGTTGAGGGAACCGATCCCCGACGAGACGTTGACCACCCGACCAAAGCCACGGGCGATCATGCCGGGGACAAACGCGCAGCAGAGCCAGAAAGGGCCATAAAAATTCACCCTCATCGCCTCTTCCAGCATGGGGGTGGTCAGGTCGAGCAGCCCCGCTTCGGGGTAGATTCCGGCGTTGTTGACCAACCCCTCGACGTGGATTCCCACCCGATGCAGCCGGGCGGCGCAGTCCTGCACCGAGGTCTCATCGCCGACATCGAGCGGCTCGACCTGCACCGTCAGTCCTTTGCGGGCCAGATCGTGGGCGGCGTGAATGCCCGCCTCATGGTCGCGCGCGCCCAGAATTACCTTGTGGCCAAGGTCGGCAAGCTGGCGGCAGACCTCAAGGCCGATGCCACGGTTGCCACCGCTGACCAGAATCGTGCGAGGGGTCGGTTTTCGGGTCATGGAAGGCGTTCCTGCAACCAGGCGGCGACCGCCGCAGGGGCATTGATGTCGAGGTGCCGCCAGGGGGCATCCGAGGGGGGCAGGTCGCAGGCGAGCGCCACCACATGGATCAGATCGCCGGGATTCCAAGGGTGGGCTGCTCGCAGCACCGCCAGCTTGGGAAAGGGGGAAGACTTGAACCCTTCGGCCAGCACCAGATCGGCGGGGGGCAGCAGGGGAAGGAGCGCTTCGAGCGGCTGGGGCGCGGCGGCAGGCTGGGCCAGGAAGGTGGCGTGGGGGGTGGCGAGGAGGGTGACGGCAGCCCCGGCCCGGCGCATGCGGAAGGTATCCTTGCCGGGGGTGTCCCACTCCACCGGGTGGTGGGTCTGTTTCAGCGTCGCCACCTTGATCCCTTGGTTGCTCAGGATGGCGACGACCTTCTCCAGTAGGGTGGTCTTGCCGCTGCCCGATGGGCCCACGAAGCAGACGACCGGCGGGTTCATCCCCGCACCCAATCGCCGCTCTTGCCACCCCTTTTTTCGAGCAGCTGAATCGGCCCGATGGTCATCCCTTTGTCGATCCCTTTAAGCATGTCGTACAGGGTCAGGCAGGCGACACCCGCGCCCGTAAGCGCCTCCATCTCGACCCCGGTGGGGCCGGTGCAGGCGACCAACACCCGAACCTCGATGGCCCCCTCCTCCTGCAAAACCTCGAACTCGGCGCTGACCTTGCGCACCGGCAGGGGGTGGCACAGGGGGATGAGATCCGAGGTCTTCTTCACCGCCTGAATCGCGGCGACCCGCGCCACGGCGATCACATCCCCCTTGGGGGTATCACCCGCCAGCAGCGCCGCCATGACCTGAGGGCCGATCTCGATCCGCCCGAGCGCCAACGCCTCGCGCCGGGTCTCGGCCTTACCGCCGACGTCGACCATGTGGGCTTGGCCTTGATCGTCAAGGTGGGTGAGTTGGGACATGGGGGCCTCGGGGAAAGAACAAATCATCGCGGCGAGGACGCCGCTCCCACAAAACCTAGTGCTTCAACGGAGCCCGGCATGGTGGGAGCGGCGTCCTCGCCGCGATTATCTAAACGATTTACCCAAACGGATCTTGATCGATCACCTCAAACGGCATCACCCGCCGCTTGAGGGTCTGGAAAATCTTGTCGCGCGCCCAGGGGGTGAGCAGGGTGAAGCCGACCGCATCGGTGAAAAATCCGGGGGTGAGCAGCAGGGCGCCCGCCACCAGCAACACCGCCCCCTCGACCAGGGCGCGGGCGGGGGGGCGGCCCGAGGCCAGATCGTGCTGGAGACGGGCGATCACCCCCAAACCCTCGCGCCGCACATGCCAGGCGCCGATCACCGCAGTGAGCAAAACAATCAGCAACGTCGGCCACAAACCGATCCAGCCCCCCACCTGAATGAAGAGGCCGATCTCGATCAGCGGCACAGCGATGAAGAGGACCAGCAGAATCCGAAACATTTTTTTGCCTCTACGAATATTCCTGGGAACCAACCCCGGAGGTCGCCTACCAAGGTGGCCAAGACCGGGGCGGCATATCCCCCCCTTTGCCCCCCGGTCTTCCTCCTTCCGGTTTGATCCTCTAATTCGCCGCCGCCCAGCGGCGTTTTTTTTTGCCCACGGCCGCTGCATGATTGAGCCCCAACCTACGGAGGAACCCAATGCTCACCCTACTCACCACCGCTCACCTGTTGGCCGCCATCTTCTGGATCGGCGGCATGATGTTTGTGCTGACGATGCTCATTCCCAGCCTACCCCGACTCACTGCCCCGCCCCCGCCGCAATTGATGCCGACGGTGTTGATCCGCTTCCTCAACGCGGTGGCGGTCGCCGCCTTTGTGCTGATCGCGACCGGCCCCTGGCTGACCATCGATATGCCCATGGGCGCCATTTACCTGAAGCTGACCCTGGCGCTGGTCATGATCGTCGTCTATGCCTACTTGCGGCAGCGCTACCTCGAAACCCTTGAAGCCTTGGCGCTACGCCCCGCCGGATCGCCCCCCACCGAAGAGCAAGCCATCGCCCTGGCTGGGGTGCGCAAGCTGGCGACGATCAACCTGAGTCTGAGCATCGTCATCGTGGGATTGACGACGTTGGGGTGATGGCAAAGTGGCCGCCCGAAGGTGGATCAGCGCAAGCACATCCACCCCCCCCAACAAAACCTACCCCACCACCTCGCCCAGCATCTGCACGAAGGCCGCCATCTCATCGTCGGAGCCGATGGTCACCCGCAGATGATCGACAATGCGCTCGTTGCCAAAGCGGCGCACCAGCACCCCCCTGGCTTTGAGCCCCTCCAGCAGATCCCTCCCGGCAAAACCGGGGTGGCGGATCAAGATGAAATTGGCGCTGGAGGGGACCACCTCGAAGCCGAGCTTTTTGACCTCATCCACCGTCCACTGCCGGGTTTGGATCACCTTGTCGCGGCAGACGCGGAAGTAATCCTCGTCCTCGATGGCGGCGACCCCCGCCGCCAGGGCAAGCCGGTCGATGGGGTATGAATTGAACGCATTCTTGGCCCGCTCCAGCCCCTCGATGAGTTCGGGTTGTCCCAGGGCAAAGCCGAGTCGCATTCCAGCCAGCGAACGGGATTTGGAATAGGTCTGCACCACCAGCAGGTTGGGGTAGCGCCCCACCAATCCCGCCGCCGTCTGCCCCCCGAAGTCGATGTAGGCCTCATCCACAATCACCACCCGCAGCGGTTGGCTTTGCAGCAGCGCCTCAATCGCCTCCAAACCCAGCAGCCGCCCGGTCTGGGCGTTGGGATTGGGGACGATCACCCCGCCGCAGGGGTGGACGTAATCCTCGACCCGAATCTGCAACCCCTCATCGAGCGGGATCTGCTCGAAGGCGATCTCGAAAAAACCGCACCACGCCTCGTAAAAGCCGTAGGTCACGTCGGGGAAGCGGATCGGAGCCCCTTGTTTAAAAAACGCATAAAAAGCCAGCGCCAGCACCTCGTCCGAGCCGTTGCCGACAAAGACGTTGGCCGCCTCAAGCCCGTAATAGCGGGCCAGGGTGTGGCACAAATCGCGGGCGGTCGGATCGGGATACAGGCGCAGGTCGCCCCCCACCGCCCCCCGCACCGCCTCGATGACCTTGGGGGAGGGGGGGTAGGGGCTTTCGTTGGTGTTGAGCTTGATGTAGCGCTTGTCCCGGGGCTGCTCGCCGGGGACGTAGGGATCCAGGTCGCGGACCACCTGACTCCAGAACTTGCTCATTTTGGGTTCACTCTTCGGCAAACAGAGCACGGATCCCCGCCTCGTTCACCGGGCTGACCACCCCTTGCTCGGTAATCAGGCCGGTGATGAGTGCGGCGGGGGTAACGTCGAAGGCGGGGTTGAAGACCCCCACCCCTTCTGGGGCGGTGGGCAACCCGCGCAGCTGCGTAACCTCTTTGGGATCGCGCTCCTCGATGGGGATCCCCTCCCCGGTCGGGGTGGTTAAGTCGATGGTCGACAGCGGCGCCGCCACATAGAAGGGGATGCCGAAATGTTTGGCGGCGATTGCCACTTGCAAGGTGCCGATTTTGTTGGCGGCGTCGCCGTTGGCGGCGACCCGGTCGGCCCCTACCACCACCGCATGAATCCGTCCGGTTTTCATGGCGTGGGCCGCCATGTTGTCGCAGATCAGGGTGGTCGGAATGTCGTCGGCCATCAGCTCCCAGGCGGTCAGCCGCGCCCCTTGCAAATAGGGGCGGGTTTCGTCGGCATACACGGTGACCTTGGCCCCCGCTTCGACCGCCGCCCGGATCACCCCGAGCGCCGTGCCGTATCCGGCGGTAGCCAGGGCACCGGCGTTGCAGTGGGTCAAAATCCCCCCCTGGCGCGGCATCAAGGGGCCACCGTTGGCGCCGATGGCCTTGTTGATCGCCACATCCTCATCCAAAACCGCTTGGGCCTCGACGAAGAGGGCGGCGGCGTCGGCCCCGGCAGCCCGCACCCGCGTCATCCGCTCCAAAGCCCAACGCAGGTTAACGGCGGTGGGACGGGCCGCGTTGAGGTCGGCGCTCGCCTGTTGCCAAGCGGCATCGTCCAAATCCTTGCGGGCCTCGAAGGCCATACCGAAGGCGGCGGTCACCCCGATGGCGGGGGCGCCCCGGACCACCATCAGCTTGATGGCGTCATGGGCGGTCGCGGCATCGGTCACGTCAAACCATTGTTCCTCGAAGGGGAGCAACCGCTGATCGATCAGGCGCAGCGCGTTGGGGGTGACGATAAAGGTTGGGGTCATGGATCGGCCCTTTGGGTGTTCGTGATTTAGGTGGGTTCGGCGGGGGGGGCTTCGGTAGGCGGCGTAACCGCAGGCTTGGCCGCTCCCTTGTGCAAACGGGCGTGTTGTTGCATCGCCACGAAAAAGCCGGGGTAGCTGATGAGCAGGTAGACCAGGAAGTAGATCCAGTAATTGATCGACTCCTGGGCGTGGGCCGCACCGGCAATCGCCTTCTCGGCAAAGTCGGCGAAGACCAGGATCAGGCCGAAGCCCGCCAGCCAAATCAACAGACCGACGAGGCGGCGACGGATGGCCAGCGGGTTGACCCAGGCGAAGTTGCCGATCAACAGATAGAGGGCGGTGCCCAAAATGGCCCAGGAGGCAGCGGACATGGGACTCTCTCGGGGGGTGTCGTGATGGAAATGGGGCGGGGAGTGTAACCGATTCGACAGGTGATTGAGCGGTTCCGTTGCAAAACCTACAGCCTGATTACAGCGGCACCACCCCACTCCATTGAATCGGAAAGCGTCCCTGGGGATCGGGGTTGCCGATCATGCGCAGGAAGGGGGCCAGCTGGGCCCGTTGCGCTGAGGCCGGGGCGTAGAGGCCGGAGAGGGTGGCGTTGATCGCGCCGTCGGGGGTGGCGCGCAGGGCGATCTTCAGGTCGAGCCCCGCCCCGATCAGGGTGCCGCTCCATTTGCCGCCATCCCCCGCCCCCTTGAAGGTCAGGGTGTCGACGGGTAGCGCCAGCCCCATGTAACGCAGGGTGGCGCCGCTTAAGGTGGCGGTCAGGTCGCTGCGTAGCGGATTGGCGGTTTGGATGGCGCCGCTCAGGTTGAGCAGCCCCTCGCCGTAGGCGGGTAGCCAGCGTTGCAGATGCAGGGCGCCGACCACCTCTTGCAAGGATCCGTTGCTGTCGGATTGGCCGGTTAGCCGGTCGTCGCCCGCCCGAAGCTCAAACTCGGCGGCTGGGTCGAAGGTGAGCAGCCGCCCCCAAGCAGGGGAGAGGGTGGCGAGGTCGATGTTGAGGGGGTCGGGATTGCCGGGCAGGCGTAAAGTCAAGGCGTGCACGTTCAGGCTCAAGCCCTCGCGCTCGATGGAACCGACCTGAGCCACCGCCGGGATCTTCTCGATCTGAGGACGAAGCCAGGGATCGATGGGCCAAAGCACCACGGTGAACAGGGCGGTGAGGAGCAGCCATACCCCCCCCATAATCCAGGCGCGTTTCATCCCCCCACCTCCAGCCGCAGATCACACATCCCCGGTTCGCGGTAGCGCTCCTTGATCGACATCCGCTCGATCCGGTCGCCGCTCCCCCCCGACTCGATGGCAGCCATGAAGCGGATCGCATCTTTGAAGGCGATCTGCTCAACCTGCACCGACACCCGCTCGCTGTCGCCGATCTTGATCGGCTTGATCCGACTGATGCGGTCGCCAATGCCGACGTTGCGCCCCGCCGCCTCGACCCGCGACAAGGGCGACCCGCTCTGGGCGGCGCCCGCCCCCTGCGGATTACGGGCTTGCAGCGCCCGGTACTCGGCGACCAACCCCGCCATTTTGCCCTGCGCCTCTTGCGCCGCCTGCAACGCCCGTTCGGCCCGATGGTGACGCTCGGCCAAAGGGGAGACGATCCCCTCCGAGATCAGCACCAGCAACAAAAGGGCGGCGCCGACCCCCAGCACCCAACGCTCACGGGGCTCGCGCTCCAGCCACCACGCCATCATTTGTTCCATCACGCCCCCCCCTCGGCCCGCAGCACCCTTAAGGTCACCCGGACTTTATCTTCTTGGGAGCGGGCATCGGCAATGGTCGCCTCGCCCAGGGCTGCGAGTTTGGCCCGCAACTGTTCGGCGGCGTCGAAGCTGGCCACCTGACCGCGCAGATTGATCGCCCCGTCGGTCACCTCGATCTCCTCAACCTGCAAATCGA
Source organism: Proteobacteria bacterium CG1_02_64_396 (assembly GCA_001872725.1). NCBI lineage: Bacteria > Pseudomonadati > Pseudomonadota > Proteobacteria bacterium CG1_02_64_396. The sequence goes on from MNWR01000089.1 coordinate 8,514, forward strand.
ATCCGGCAATCGCCGACTGCATCTTGGCCAGCAGAGGGACCACCCCCGCCTCGGCCCGTCCAACCGAGCGGCGCAGGGCGTCGACCTTTTGTTTCATCTGATCGAGGGGGACCACCACGCGGGCACCGGGGAAGAGCTCTTGGTACTGCGCCCCCAACCCCGCTTGAATCGCGGCGGCCCGGTCGAGCTGTTGGGAGGCGCCGACCCAACTCAGAACCAGCGCCAGCACCATCACCCCGGCCAACATGGCGGCGGCCACCCGCCCCTGGCGCCACAGGGTGCGTCCCAGCGACGAGGGGGCATAGGGGCCCAACAGCAGATTTTTGCTCCGTGCCTGCATGGCTGCGGTGAGCACCCGCTCCCAGGGCCAATCCTCCTCGTTGAGCACCGTGACCTCCAGCGCCGGGATCCAACCCTCGGGCAGATCGATCCCATCGAGGTGCAGGGCGTCGACCACCTCACCCCCCTCGATGTGGACCCAGCGGTTGCCCGCGACCCAGTGGTACCACCCCTGCGCTTGTTTGCCCAACAGTTGGGCCAAACCGTGTTCGGGCAACACCAGCCGCTGCGGCTCCCAACCGGCCTCACGCAGGATCGACAGCCGCTCTTGCAGCAGCGCTTCGGGTAGCGCCGCCGCCAACACCGGCACCGGTTTGCCGTGCCCCGCAGGCAAAGATGCGACGAACCAACCCCGCATCTCGCCGGGCCAGAGATCCTCGACCGCGCCGGTCGCCAGCACCTGCAAGCGGGCGTCGCGCACCGGCAAGGTCATGGCCCGAACCGGCAAGGGATCGCACCACACCAGGGTGCGCAGCCGGGGGGGGGGCTCGGGCAATGCAGCAACGCTCTCCAGCCGCATCTGTCCCTCGGGGGTGATGAGGTAGAGCGCCTGGCCATCGAAGGCCAGCGCCGCCTGTTGGGTGCGGACCGCCGTCACCACAGGGGGACCTCCTGACGGATCGTCTGGATCGTCGTGCCGTTGCGGCGCACCCAACGGATCACCGTCGCTTGGGCGCGGCCAAAGCGGGCGGTGGCGCTGATGCGGAAGAGGTCGCTTTTCACGTCGAAAACTCCCTGGGGGGTGGTGAGACCACTCAACACCTGAAGGTTGTACATGGTTGAAACCGCGTCGAACGGCCGTTCATGAATCACCTGCTCGGCAATTCCAAGGCTGGTATCGATCGCTGCGGCCAGCACCTGGGGCGAGGCGGTATTGACATTGATGGTGTGGTTGACCCCCGGATCGACGGCCATCACCAGGGGCCGCAGCACCTTCTGCACCTCGGGATCGCCCAACCCCGGCAGCCGCCAGATCTCGGCGTCGGTGTCGAACCAGCCGTTGCGGGGTCCACCGTCGGTGTATCCCGCCCCCTCATCACCACTGGGACGGGGTTCAACATCGGGATCAAGGGCGTCTGCAACCACCAGTGCCAATGGCCCCGGCGCCCCCTGGTTTTGCAGCAGCCGCGACAAGATGTCGATATGGGTCACCGAGGCGGTACCGTTGCCGCTGGCCTGAGCCTCCCAAATTCGGTTGACGTTGAAGTAGCGGTTGCCGTCCTCGATCTGTACCGCCACCACCCCGTCCTCAACCGGGAAGGGGGGCAGAACCTGAGCCCAATCCTCGCTCAGATCGTCCTGTTTCTGGGTCTCACTCCCCTTGGCATCCTCGATCAGCAGCGCCTCGGCGGCGGCGGCGCCGCCACGGGCGACCTCGAAGGCGCGGTTCCAATCCTCGGTATTGGTGGCCCTGCGTACCGAAATCTGGGTATCGGTCAGCGCCTGGGTCACCAGCACGGTCAACACCGCGATCAGCCCCACCACGATGAGTAAGATCGCACCGCGTTCGTTGCTCCGCCCCCTCATCGGCTCACCGCCAAAACCTGGCTACCGCCTTGAAACCACAGGGTGAGGCGCAGCCCCACCGGGGCGGCGACTCCGGTTTGGTTGTCCCAATTGGGTTGGGGGGTGGCCGAACCGCTCTTGTAGAACTCGACCTGCCCGCCGGTCAGACCGGTTAGGACCGTTTCCTCCGGTGGGGTTTGGATCCCCTCCCAGGCCATGGGGAGGGTGCGGCGCACCAGGCGGTAGCGCACATCCCCCCCCTGGCTGCGGTCCTCTTCGACCATGGCCCAGATGATCCTTTGCAAATTGCTGCCGCTGTCGAAACCGGTCAAACGGCCCGTCCCGCCCCAACTTAAAGAGAAGCTCCCCCCCTCGGTCAACCGCACCAAGTCGGCTTGAAAAGGGGGGAGATCCTTGGGGAGCTTGTCGTTGGCGGGGTCCCGCTCGACGAGGGCAAAAAAGTCTCGTTGCAGCGCCAGCCCCGCCCGGTCGAGGGCGGCGCTGGCCCCCGCCGCCTCCCGCCGCGCCTGCTGGCCGCTGCCGACCTGGGCCTCGATGCCGAACAGAAAACCCGCCATCACCGCCCCGATCCCAAGGGCAACCAACAGCTCGATCAGGGTGAATCCACCGCTGTTTTGGGGCCGCATCACTTGCGCACCAGGGTTATCAAGGTGACCAGCGGGGCATCCTCGCCAGGACGGGCGACCTCGATGTTCACCTGCCTGAGGTCGGCGGTCAGGCTCGGGAGCAGCACTCGGTTCCAGGTCAGGGTTTTGTCCTCGGTTTCGCCGTGATCCTCGCGCAGGGCGTTGAAGGGGATCTGCCGGGCTTCGAGCAGCATCTGCCGCGCCAGCGCCGTGGCCTTGATGTGCTCCTCGACCACCAACTGCTGCTGCAACGAGCGGGCGTGCCCTTCAAGCAGTGCGACCAACGCCACCGCCGCCAGGGCGAGCGCCACCATGACCTCCAATAGGGTGAAGCCGCGGTTGGACCGAAGCGGTGTCACGGCGCCCTGCCTTGGCTTTCGATGCGCACCGGATCGATCCCCGGCGCAATGGTGAGCACCCGCTGTTGATCTCCGGCAACCAGCACCACCTTGCCCGCCGGGATTACCCCGGTGGGGAGGATCAAAAACACCGGGGAGCCGTCCAGGCCGACCGCCGCCCCCAACTTCACCTGGGGCGGCAGGGTGTGGGGGGCGAAGGGGCGCTCGCGCATCAGGATCCCCTCCGGCGGCTTGCCATCGCTCGATCCCCCCAGATTTTGGGGCAGTTGCAGCCAGCGGTAACTCCCCTTTTCAAGGTCGAATTCCAACCGCACCGCCTGGGCAGTCACCGCCGTCTCGTCGGCCATCGCTCGGATCGTTTTGGCCAACCGGTCGGACTCGTCGTCGAGCAGCGCCGCGTTGGGATCCCCCACCAGGGTTGCGGTGAACAGACCGATGGTCAGGGAGATGATCGCCATGGTGGCCACCAGCTCCAGCAGGGTGAAGCCCCTGTGGCGGCGGCCATTCATCGTCAGTTGTCGAGATTCCAAGAGCCGATGTCGGCATCGAGCCCGTCGCCGCCGGGCGCACCGTCGGCCCCCTGCGACCAGATGTCGACCGAACCATGGGTGCCGGGGCTCAGGTACAAGTAGGGGTTACCCCAGGGGTCGTTGGGCAGCTTGTTGACGTAGCCCCCCTGCCGCCATTTTTTGGGGGCGGGCTCTCCGGAGGGCTGGCTCACCAGCGCCTCCAGCCCCTGATCGGTGCCGGGGTAGAAGCCGTTGTCGAGCCGGTACATGTCCAGCGCCCCGTTGAGGCTTTGAATATCGACCTTGGCCTTGGTCACCTTGGCATCGTCGGTGCGGCCCAGAATTTTGGGGGCGACCAGTGTGGCGAGCACCGCCAGAATGACGATGACCACCATGATTTCGATCAGGGTAAAGCCCGCCTCGGAGGAGCGGGGGGGGGCGTGTCGCTTCACGTTAAACTCCTTTGAAATCACTGTTTGAGCCAGAAATCGTTGCTTCTTAAAGGGTCGTCGATCCGCACTCCGGCGGAGGTTTCGACAAAGGGGCCGCGAAAACGCTGATCGGCCTCGTGAATCAGCCGGTCGACCGTCAGCCCAATGCCAAGCAGCCCCCCATGTTGGGCCACCGCCTGCCCGGCGTAATGCAGGCAGTTGGGGTGGGAGGGGCAGCGGTCGCCGTCGATCTGCGACAAGGTCTTGCCGTAGATCTGCATGAAGACCCGTCCGGGGGTCGGCTCCGGCTCAGCCCAGGCGGAGCCCGCCGCCAGGAGCGCCGCCACGGTCAGTGCTGTACCCATTGTTGCCTGCTTCACGGCATGCTCCAGCCGCCCGGCATGGTGTCGTGGGGCCACCGCAGCCGCTCCTCTCGGTTCTGCCGCTGCGCCAGCGAAACCGCCGAGAAGATCGTGCCGCCGTACCAGGTCACCGTCACACTCCCCAGCAGCAGCCCCAATCCCCACTCTTTTTTGCGCACGGTGTCGGCGGTGGCGGCCATGAGCAGGGCGTTGACCCCGAAGGCGGTCAGGGCGTCCATGGGACGGTCGAGGTAGAGATGTCCGGCGCCGGGGATGAGCGACAGCCATCCCGCCTTGTCGGGGGCGTAATACTTGGGGGGGTGGTCCCAGGCTTTACGCCGCCATAGTTCGGCCATCGTGCGCTCCGGGCTCCCCTCGGGGATTTGCTTCCAAAGTGCCGAGGCGCGGGCCGGATCGTGCTGCCACGCCGCCGCCCCCGCCCAATAACGCATTTTTTCGTGCTCCCCCCCCTTGAGCAGAAAGGGCTCGGGGTCGATCCCCCCTTGCAGCAGGGCGGTGCTCATCTCGCCGATGGCAGCCTGCACATCGGGGTCGCTCCACAAGATGGGGCGTGCCCCCAGCCATCCTTCGAGCTGGGCCAAGGTGCCCCGGGCATCGGCGTCGTGCCCCCCCTTGATGCGGGCGGCGACCAACCCCGCCATCGCCCCGGCGACCTCAACCTCGGAAAGTCCGCCGTAAAAAAGGGCGCGCTCGAACTCGATCCGCGCCGCCTCGGCCCGCCCGTCGCCGAGCAACGCCCAAGCAAAGCGGACGTTTTGCACATCGCCCCAGGCGTTCGAGAGGCTCCCCAGCGTCAGCAACAACCAGGCGCCCAACCAACCGGCCTGCCCCCTCATCGTTTGCCCACCAACTCGTTCATTTCGAAGATCGGCAGCAGCACCGACACCACCACAAATCCGACCGCCACCGCCATCACCACAATTAGCAGCGGCTCAACCACCGCCATCAGGGCGGCGAGGGTGGCGCCAGTCTCCCGGTCGAGCCGGTCGGCGACCCGCTCCAGCATACGATCCAGGGTGCCGCTCCCCTCTCCGCTCTTGATCATCTGAATCAACAACGGGGGGAAGGTCGCCTGCCGTTGCAGGGCGCGGGCTAGGGATCCCCCCTCCCGCACCTCGCCCGCCGCCTCGGCCACCTTGCCCTCTAAAATTCGGTTGTTCATCAACGGGGCGGCGGTGCGCAGCGCCGAGAGGATCGGCACCCCCGAACCGAGCAAAATCGAAAGGGTGCGCGAAAACCGCGCCACCCCCAGCTGAATGACCAAGCGGCGCAGCAGCGGCACCTTAAGCACCCAACCGTCCCGGCGCCGCCGCCCCTCCTCCCCCCGCACGGCCCAAGCCATCCCCCCGGCCAGCACACCCAAGGCAAGCAACATCAGCCCCCAGTGCTGGGCGAGCAGGTCGCTGATCCCCATCAAAATGCGGGTCGGCAGCGGCAGGGTCTGCCCCATATCGACGAAAACCTTGGTGATCTTGGGGACCACCACCGCCACCAATCCGACGACAATGCCGCCACCCAGCACCGTCATCAGGGCGGGATAGACACTGGCGACCACCAACTTGCCCTTGAGTGCTTCAGATTCCTCAAGAAAGTCGGCCAGCCGGTCGAGGGAGGGGCCCAGGGCGCCCGCCTCTTCGGCGGCGGCGATGATGGCGCGGTAAAGATCGGGGAAAACCCGTGGGTGGTCGCTCAACGCGCCCGCCAACGAACTGCCTTCGTTGACCCGCCCTTTCACCGCCGCAATCACCGGCTCGATGGACTCCCCCTCCATCTGCTCACGGCTGGCATCCAGAGCGTCAACCAGGGTGATCCCCGCCCCGAGCAGGGTGGCCAGATTGCGGGTGAAGAGCACCACCTCGGCCCGCTTGGCCCGCCGCCCCCGCTTGGGCCCCTCCCCCGCCTCGGCCCGCTCTTGGGTCACGCTTAAGGGGGCGATGCCGTCGCTACGCAGCTTGGTACGGATCTGCCGCTCCGAGTCGCCCTCAAGCAGCCCCGAAACGTTGCGCCCCTTGGCGTTGACCCCTTGGTAGCGGAAGAGCGCCATCGGGTTACAGATCCATGCGGGTCACGCGCAGAACCTCTTCGACCGAGGTCACCCCCTGGGCGACCAAGCGTGCACCGCTGTCGCGCAGGGTATGCATCCCCTTGCTCTTGGCCGCATCGCGCAGTTTCGAGGAGGGGACCCCGGCTTGGATCAGATCGCGCAACGCGTCGTCGACCACGATCAATTCGTAGATGCCGACTCGGCCGATGTAACCGGTCCCCAGACACTTGTCGCACCCCTCGGGGTGGAAGTGGACCGGGGCGGCGATCACCGACTCCAGCTCCTCTTGCACCGCCGCTGTCACCTCGGCCTCGCGGCGGCAGTGGGGGCAAAGCCGGCGCACCAGACGCTGGGCCAGGATGCCGATGAGCGACGAACCGACCAAGAAGGGTTCGACCCCCATGTCGATCAGGCGGGTGGCGGCGGTGGCGGCGTCGTTGGTGTGCAGGGTTGAGAACACGAGGTGGCCGGTGAGCGAGGCCTGGATGGCGATCTCGGCGGTTTCCCGGTCGCGGATCTCGCCGACCATGATGACGTCGGGATCCTGACGCAGGATGGCGCGCAGCCCCGAGGCGAAGGTCAGCCCCACCTTGGCATTGACCTGGATCTGCCCTACCCCGGCCAGTTGGTACTCGACCGGATCCTCGACGGTGATGATGTTGCGCTCGGCAGTGTTAAGGGTGGTCAGGGCGCCGTAGAGGGTGGTGCTCTTGCCCGAGCCGGTAGGGCCGGTGACCAGCAGAATGCCATGGGGCGACTGGATCATCTTTTCGATGGCGGCCCGCTCCAGCTCGGGAATGCCGAGCTCGGGCAAAGTGAGCAGGTGCCCACCCTTGTCGAGCAGACGCATGACAATCCGCTCGCCGTGGGAGGTCGGCAGGGTCGAGACGCGCACATCCACCTCGCGTCCCGCCACCCGCAAAGCGATGCGGCCGTCCTGGGGGATCCGTTTCTCGGCGATGTCGAGTCCGGCCTGGATTTTGATGCGAGATGTCAGCGCCGCCTGAGCCGCCTTGGGGGGACGCAGAACGTTGTGGAGCACCCCGTCGACCCGGAAGCGGACCGCCAGCCCCCGTTCGTAGGGTTCGATGTGAATATCAGAGGCCCGGTCTTTCACCGCCTCGCTGAGCAGACCGTTGACCAGCCGGATGATGGGGGCGTCGTCCTCGGCGTCGAGCAGATCGGCGGGGACCAAGTCCTGAGCCAGGGCGTCGAGCCCCTCCCCGGCCAGGTCGGGGACATCCTCCAGCGCCGAACCCAAGGCGTCGTAGCCACGGTTGACCAGACTTTCAAACAACGCAGGGGGCATCGGTACTGCGGCAACCGGCATCTTGAGCACGGCGCGCAGATGAATCAGTTCGCGGATGGTGGCGGTAGGATCCTCGCCCTCGCCAACCGCGACCTGGACCACCCCTTCGTGTTCGGCAAAGGGGAGCACTTTGGCGCGGCGGGCATAGGGAATCGGCACCGATCCAATCCAGCGGGGGTCAAGGGGGAGATCCTCGATGCGCAGAGGGGCAGCAGGGAGGGGCGTCACCACCTCGGCAGGTTGATCGGTCAGCGACTCAGCCACCCTGTCCCCCGCTCTCCCCCCCGTGGGGCTGCGGCTGGGTAGGTGTGGTTTCTCGGGGGTGCGGGGCCGGGGATTTGGCGGCGTCGTTTTCGATTTCGTCCATCGGCACGTCGCCTTTGAAAACCGCGTCGAGGTCGGCGTCTGAGAGTTTCTTGGGGGGATTCTCGGGACTGAAGAGCCACGTCCCCTTGTACTGCTGTTCGACCCGAACATCGTCCATGCGCCGGAATTGCAAGCGACTGACCCGGTCGAGGTCGTCGTAGGAATTGATGATCGTGGGGCGCAAGAACACCATCAGGTTGGTTTTACTGTTGCCCGCCACCGTGTAGCGAAACAGCTCGCCCAGCAGCGGAATTGCCCCGAGGCAGGGGACCTGTTTCACCGTGGTGGTTTGGTTGTCTTGCATGAGCCCACCCAACGCTACCAACTGCCCATCGCGCACCACCACCGAGGTCTTCACGCTGCGTTTGTTGGTAATCAGGTCTGCGGCGCCGGTGGTGGAAGGGGCGACCGAAGAGGCCTCTTGGTAAAGATCGAGATGGACGAATTGCCCCTCGCTGATCTGGGGGGTGAGCTTGAGGGTGATCCCAACATCCTGTCGCTGCACCGTCTGAAACGGGTTGGCGGTCGTGGTACTGGTACTGCCTGTCGTGGAGTACGAACCGGTAATGAAGGGGACATTCTGCCCCACCACAATTTCGGCCTCTTGGTTGTCGGTGGTCAACAATGTCGGGGTCGAGAGGATGTTGACGTCGGCATCGGTTTGCAGGGCGCGCACCAACGCCCCCAGATTCAAAAAGGTGTTGCCACCATAGGTAATGCTCCCCTTGGCCACCCCGATGGCCAGGCCATCGGCCCCCGCCAGACCGGTGATGTTGCCCGCCACCGAACGAATCCCTGTGCTGCTTGCGTTGTTGAAATTCGTTCCCCCAAAGGCGGCGACCCCCGAGCTGTTCACCCCGTTCATCGATTGCCACTCGAATCCAAACTCACGGCTTTTGTTGGCGCTGACCTCCATGATGAGCGCCTCGACGAAGACCTGTTGACGGCGCACGTCGAGTTGTTCGATGACGGGGGCCAGAACCTCGAAGTCGGCGGGATCGGCGGTGATGATGAGGCTATTGGTCGCCTTGTCGGCCACCACATTCACCGCCTTGTTGAAGGTGACCGGCGCCTGGGAGGCGTCCCCCGGCTTGGCACCACTGCCCAACATCTGCGTGAGGATTTTGCTCAATTCTTCGGCGTCGGCGTTGCTCAAGGTGACCAGGTGGATGTTGCTTTTGGTCTGGGCGGTGGGGACATCGATGGTGGCGATCATCTCCCGCACCTTGCGCAGTTGCGGCTCGTCGCCCAATACAATCAAGGTGTTGGTGCGGTCGTCGGCCATGATCGCCAACCGCTGCCCAATGGCCTGCTGCTGTGCTGCCGCCCCTTGTCCTCCGCCCGAAGCGAAAAGCTCCTTAACCATCCGCTGCACGTTCGAGGCCGAGGCGTACTTCAAAGGTATGAGTTCGGCGAGCGCGTCTGAGAGGGGAAGATCGAGTCCAGCGATCATCTTGGTCAACCGCCGAATGTTCCCAGCAGTATCAGAGATAATCAGCGCGTTGGTGGGGGTGTAGGCGACCAATACCGAGTTGGGGTTCACCAGGGGGCGCAGCACCGGTACCAGCATCTGAGCATTGGCGTACTCCAGGCGGACGATCTGGGTAATCATCTCGTCCCCCTGCCCCCCCAGGCGGCGGTCGAGCCCGACAGGTCCGTCGATCTGCTTGGCGTCGGCGACCGGCACGATTTTGGTTACTGCCCCGGCATCAAGCGCCGTGAAACCGATGCTTTGCAACATCGCCTGGAAGAGCTGGTAGGCCTCTTTCTCGTCAATAGGGTTGGGCCCCACCAAAGAGACCCGCCCCTTCACCCGCGAGTCGACCAGGAAGTTTCTGCCGGTAATCTCGGCCATCGCCTTAATGACTGCGTGGATCTCGGCGTCGTTGAAATCAATGGAGAGGGGGGCTGCTTGAACCGGCTGGGCCAGCCCCAAGGTGGCGATAAGCCACATCCCGGCCAACCAGCGCGACAGGCGCCAAGAACGTGTCGTCATTGCGGTGCAGGGTTGGCTCATCGTGGACCGTCTTTCCTCAACGAATTGCGAAATGCAGGGTGGTTGGTTGCCCGTTGCGGGTCACCTCGACCTCGACATCGGACTCACCCTGCAATTGCTGGTAAACCATTACCGCTTGCTCGGGTGAAGAGAGCTCCCGGCCATTTACCCGGTGCACCACATCGCCATTGTGTAGCCCCAGGCGCTGATAAAATGAGCCGGGCTGAATGGCCGAAAGGGTGAAACCGTCGGCCTGCCCATCGGTGAAGTGGGGCATGATACGGGCCTGCACCATCAGTTGGTTGATGTTGGCCAGCGCAGATTGAATATCGGCCCGGGCCAAGGTGGTGGATCCGTCCGCCGCCGCCCGTGCTGGTTGAACCACGTCCAGGACGGGGGTAGTGGAGACCAACTTGCCCCCCTCCTCATCCTCTAGCGTCAGAATCTGAATCCCACCACCCGGAACCTGCAGCTTGACCTGACGAGCGGTGATTTCGATAACCGTCGCCCCCGCCACCACAGCCCCAACCCCGTAGGGCTCCTGCCAGCGCTTGGCTGTCTCTTCGATGATCGCCAGAGGGCGTTTGCCGGTAATCACCCCTTGCAGTTTCAACGGCAAAGAGGTGGGGCGAATATCGACAGGGGCCTGGACTGCACTCGGCGTAGGGGCGACATGCGCAGCGCCAAAGGGGGTCCAAGTCAACAGGCGGTCCAATTTCACAGCGACCTGAGCGCCCGATGGGGGTGCGGCCACATGGGCGACCGAGGAGGAAATGCCAATTGCAGATACGGGGGCAAGGGTCGATACAACCACCTGGGCGCTGAGCCACGCCAAGGCGACCAAAAGGCCCCATTCGGCGCCCCGAAAGCCCGTCGACCATCCAGTTATGGATTTCCACCACATCAGACCCATGGTCGCCCCATCCCGCACCCTCCCCCAATGACATCCACTTAAAGTATTACAGCAGGCATCCAAACCAACAATCTGAAATTATTCCCTTATTGATCTTTCCAGCATAGTAAATCCAGGGTTCCATCGAGGTGCTGGCGAGCACTCCCCTCCACAACGGCAACCTCCCACAACCCAAGGGAACCCCGAACCGCAACCAGCCGACCGGGAGGCTGCTGCGAAAAATGTTCCACTTGCGTCAAACACCCCTCGGCAGACCACCAAGCCCCTGCGGCACCACCCTCCCACGGACAGGTGGTCACTGCATTGCCGAAGGCATCCCAAAAGGCCAGGCCGGGAGGGGGCAAAGAGCACATTGTGGGATTTGGCGCAAAGGGCAGGTCGGCCAAAGAGGCACGTCCCGTTAGAAAGTCTGCTGCGGCGGCAACCATCCAGTCACGACCGTGAAAGGTGTGCGCGCTGGAGGCGACAGGGCGGTAGTCCTCAAGATCGTAGCTTGGCGCCCCCTCACCGAGTATCGCGCTGAGCAAACCGTTGTCGGGCGCGATCCAGGTTGCGCCTTGCCATGGCACTGCTACCACCCTGCGATCGCTACCCACCCCTGGATCGACCACCGCAACCACCACGCTTCCCAAAGGAAGAGGTCGAACGAGTCGAGGCAGAAGAACCGGGCCCAAATCGACGCGGAACGAAGGCCACTCATGCCAGAGCTGCACAATGTCGCCCGCCCATCCGCATGCACGGGCGGCGAGTTCCATCTGCCCCGGATAGGGGCTAACGATTCCAAAATCGCTGGCCAGTACCAATGGCGGCATGGATCCTCCAGCCAAAAAAAAAGGGGCCCAGCAACGGGCCCCTTTTCATTACTTTAGCGGTCGCGATTCAGCGATCCACCCACTCGATGATCGCCATCGGAGCGGCATCGCCGGGACGGATCCCAGCTTTCAGCACGCGGGTGTAACCGCCGGGACGGCTGGCCGAGCGCTTGGCCAGATCCTCGAACAACTTGGCAACCGCACCCTGATCGCGAATCTTGGCGATCGCCTGACGGCGGGCATGCAGATCACCACGTTTGCCAAGGGTCATCATGGTGTCGGCAAAGCGACGCAGTTCCTTGGCCTTGGGCAGGGTGGTACGGATCTGCTCATGCTCGATCAACGAGGAGAGCATATTCGCCATCATGGCCCGGCGGTGGGAGCCGGTACGCCCCAATTTGCGGCCTGAATTGCGGTGGTTCATGACTAATGACCTCTAGGAGTTTCTTATCGCAGCGCTTGGCCGATTAGGCAGTCGCGGTGTCCACGTTTGCATCCGAGACGGGCAAAGTTCCGGGCTCGGGCAGGTTTTCAGGGGGCCATCCGGGAACCGACATTCCCAGCTCCAACCCATTGCGCTCCAAGACCTCTTTAATCTCGTTCAGGCTCTTACGCCCGAAGTTGGGGGTCTTGAGCAGTTCTTGTTCGCTTTTGGTGACCAAATCGCCAATGTAGAAGAGTTTTTCATTCTTCAGGCAATTCATAGAGCGCACCGAGAGTTCAAGGTCGGTGATCGGTCGGGTCAGAATCGACGGAATCTGCTCCTCTTTCTCTTCCACCTTCTCGACCACATCGGGTTCGAAGGTAATGAAGGGATTGAGCTGATGGGTCAAGATCTTCCCAGCAATGGAGACAGCATCCACCGCACTCAAGGCGCCGTTGGTCTCGACCTCAAGCAGCAAACGGTCGAAATCGGTGTCCTGGCCGATTCGGGCATTCTCGACGTTGAAGGACACCCGACGAATCGGGCTGTACAACGCATCGATGCTCAACTCCCCGATCACACCAGTCGACTCCTGCCGATCGGCGGGCACGTAGCCCTTCCCGGAAGTCACGGAAAGCTCCATATTGAGCTTTCCATCCTCACCCAGATGGGCGATGACGTGATCGGGATTAAGTACCTTCACCCGGTGGCCGGTGTCGATATCCTTGCCGGTGACGGTCGCGGGTCCGGTTACGTCCAAACGCATGGTTGCCGGCTCGTCGTCGCCATCCAAGGTCACCCACAATCCCTTGAGGTTCAAGACGATATCAGTGACATCCTCTTCAACCCCGGGAAGGGTGGAGAACTCGTGCAGGATTCCGTCGATTCGAATCCGGCTGACAGCCGCCCCCCGCAAAGAAGAGAGGAGCACCCGGCGGAAAGCATTGCCCAAAGTCGTTCCGAAACCACGCTCCAAGGGCTCGGCCACCAAACGGCCATGCCGAGATCCGCTGATCTCTTCCATCTCGACCCGGCGGGGCCGAATCAGGTCGGTCCAATTCTTTTCGTTGGGCAGAAAGCTCATCGTCGCCCTTTCTCCTATCGGATGGGGGGATTACTTCGAGTAAAGCTCAACGATCAAGCTCTCGTTGATGTCGTCTAGGCCGATCTCCGTACGGGCAGGAACCGCCTTAAACACCCCCGCGAGCTTTTGGGCATCAACTTCCAACCAGGAAGGGATCCCACGTTGTTTGCTGGCAAACTCGATGGCGCTCTGAATACGAGCCTGACCACGGCTCTTTTCCATCACGGCCACTTCATCACCCACCCGAACCGAATAGCTGGGAATATTGACGCGACGGCCATTCACCTGGATTTGGTTGTGGCGAACCACCTGCCGAGCCTCGTTGCGGGAGCTGGCAAAACCCATCCGGTAGACCACGTTGTCCAGGCGTGCTTCGAGCAGGCTGAACATATTCTCACCGGTGTTGCCACGGCGACGAGCTGCCTCTTCGAAGTACTTGCGGAACTGCTTTTCGAGCACACCGTAAATCCGGCGAACCTTCTGCTTTTCACGCAACTGAACCCCGTAGTCGCTCACGCGAGGACGCCGTTGGCCGTGCTGACCCGGAGGATAAGGACGGGTCTCGATGGGGCAGCGGTCGGAGTAGCATTTGCTGCCCTTAAGGTACAGCTTCACGCCCTCACGACGGCATTGATGGCACTTGGAACCCAAATAACGAGCCAAGGGGGATCTCCTTTATCAAACTACCGGCCGGGATACGGTCCGGACTTCATCTTCAACCAGCCGCGGATTCCAACTCAGAAATCAGACGCGGCGACGCTTCGGAGGACGGCACCCGTTGTGGGGGATCGGCGTCACGTCACGAATGAAGGTGATGTTAAAACCGGCAGCCGCCAAAGCGCGGATGGCCGACTCACGCCCGGAACCGGGCCCCTTCACCATGACCTCCAGGTTTTTGAGACCGTGCTCGGCAGCCTTCTTGCCAGCCTCTTCTGCCGCCAACTGGGCCGCATAGGGGGTCGACTTCCGGGATCCCTTAAACCCACCAGCACCCGCCGTCGACCAGGAAACCGTGTTTCCCTTTTTGTCGGTGATGGTGACGATGGTGTTGTTGAAGGAGGACTTGATGTGGGCCACGCCATCGGAAATGTTTTTCCGCTCGCGCTTTTTGACCCGGCTGGCGGCTTGTGCCTTGGCCATGGAGCAAAACCTCTTCTAATCAGACGTGATTATTTCTTCTTGCCGGCGATCGGCTTACGCGGCCCCTTACGGGTCCGTGCGTTGGTATGGGTCCGTTGACCACGAACCGGCAAGCCACGGCGATGGCGCAGGCCGCGATAGTTGCCGAGATCCATCAGATGCTTGATGTTCATGGAGATTTCCCGGCGAAGGTCACCTTCAACCCGGAAGTTGTGCTCAATGATCTCACGCAGACGAGCCAACTCGGGCTCGGCAAGGTCGCCCAAACGGGTCTGAGCATCGATGCTGGCCTGTTCGATGATCCGCTTAGCGGACGAACGGCCAATGCCATAGACGTAAGTCAAAGCAATTTCGACGCGCTTGTTGTTCGGCAGATTGACGCCAGCAATACGGGCCACGAATGGTCCTCCTTCGGATTCGATCGGACGTCCCGCGCAAAAGGGCGCGAATTCTACGAATGAACGTCACCAAGTCAAGAAGCCCCCAAATTTGGGGGCCTCTTGGGATCGACAGTGTTTGGGATACGAAACTTAGGCGATCAACCTTGCCGCTGCTTGTGCTTGGGGTTTTCGCAGATGATGCGAACCACACCTTTACGGCGGATCACCTTGCACTTAGGGCAAATGGTTTTAACGCTGGGACGAACCTTCATCGGTCTTTCCTCTTGAACGAAACCCCGGCCGATCGGGCCGGTGGACCTTATTTCGAACGGTAAATAATCCGGCCGCGGGTTAGATCATAGGGGGTCAGCTCAACAGTGACCCGATCACCCGGCAAAATCCGAATGTAGTGTTTACGCATCTTCCCGGAGATGTGGGCCAACAAAATGTGGCCATTCTCAAGCTCGACCCGAAACATTGCGTTGGGCAAGGTCTCGGCGACCGTGCCTTCCATCTCGATGGTGTCTTCTTTAGCCATGGACCTGTCGATTCAGTTCAGGGCTTCCAGAATGCGCACGGTAACGTCCGAAATTGGAGCGTCCCCCGCAATCTGGGTCACCAGCCCCTGATGGGCATAAAAGTCGAGCACCGGCGCCGTTTGGCCGTGGTAGGCTTCCAGGCGATGGCGGATCGTTTCCTCTTGATCATCCGACCGGACAATCAAAGCGCCGCCGCACTGATTGCAAACCCCGTCAACTTTGGGCGGATGATTGCTGCGATGGAACGAGGCGCCGCATGCAGGGCATGAAAGTCTCCCCGACAAGCGATGAACAACCGTTTCGTCGTTAACCTCAAGCGCCACAACTGCCTCGATACCACGACCGTGAGCCTCAAGCATCGCGCTGAGCGCCTGCGCTTGGGCCACGGTACGAGGAAAGCCATCAAGCAGAAAACCATCTTGGGCATCGGATTGTTGCAATCTCTCTTCGATCATCGCAACCACCAGAGCATCGGGGACCAACTTTCCCCCATCCATGTAGCCCTTAGCCTCCACCCCCAACGGGCTTTGCTGGCGAACAGCGGCCCGAAGGAGATCCCCCGTCGAAATTTGGGGAATCCCGAGATCACCGGTCAAAATCTGAGCCTGAGTTCCCTTTCCGACACCGGGAGGGCCAAACAGGATGATTTGTTTCTTCACCGTCCAGCCCCCCGCAGATTCGACTTTTTCATCAGACCTTCGTACTGATGGCTCATTAAATGAGCCTGAATCTGGCTGGTCGTATCGATGGTGACCACCACGATAATCAGTAACGAGGTGCCGCCGAAGTAGAACGGCACGTGGTACTGAGCAATCAAAATCTCGGGAATGAGACAGACGATCGCCACATACATCGCTCCTGCAAAGGTCAACCGTGACAACACCTTGTCAAAGTACTCGGCCGTTTTTGCACCCGGCCGGATGCCGGGAATAAACCCGCCGTATTTCTTCAGGTTGTCAGCCGTCTCGTGGGGATTAAACACGATGGCAGTGTAGAAAAAGCAGAAGAAGAAAATGGCGGACGTGTACACCAACATGTACAGCGGCTGACCAGGCGACAGATACGCCGCTACCGTCTTCAAGAAATCGACCGGAGCAAAATTCGCAATGGTCAGCGGAAACAGGATGATAGAACTGGCAAAAATGGGCGGAATTACACCGGCCATGTTCACCTTTAAGGGCATGAAGGTCGACTGCCCCCCCATGACTTTGCGCCCCACCTGTCGCTTGGCGTACTGAATGGTAATTCTGCGCTGAGCTCGCTCCATGTAGACAACACCCGCCGTCACCGCAATAGCCATGACAAACAGGAACATTACAAAGAAGTAGCTCAAATCCCCGGTTTGACTCATCCGTCCGGTGTTGTACAGGGCCACTGGCAAGTTGGCGACGATCCCCGAGTAGATAATCAAGGAGATGCCGTTGCCGATGCCGCGTTCCGTAATCTGCTCACCCAACCACATCAAGAAAACGGTCCCTGTGGTCAGGGTCAACACCGTCAGCAATCGGAAGCTCCAACCCGGGTCGGGAACCACTGCCAAACCTCCGGGACCGCTCATCGATTCGAGTCCGATGGAGATCCCGTAACCCTGGAAGATCGCCAGGATCACCGTGCCATAGCGGGTGTATTGGGTGATTTTACGTCGTCCGGCCTCACCCTCTTTTTTAAGGGCCTCAATGGTCGGAGAAACGATGGTCATCAACTGCAGAATGATCGAGGCCGAGATGTACGGCATGATCCCCAGCGCAAAAATCGTTAGGCGCGAAAGCGCCCCGCCAGAGAACATATCGAACATACCCAGCAACGTACCCTGGGCAGAGTCGAAAAACGCCTGCAAGGCATCGGTGTTGATACCAGGGGTAGGCACGTGAGCACCTACCCGGTAAACCACCAACATCAGAAGGGTGAAAAAAATGCGCCGACGCAGCTCCGGTACACGACCGATATCCCCTACACCCGCGGTTCCCGGAACCATTAGGCCCCCAGCTGCTCGATGCTGCCGCCAGCCGCCTGGATTTTCTCCACGGCCGCCTTGGATGCCTTTTCGACCTTGATATCAAGCTTCTTAGTCAAATTGCCACGCGCCAAAATCTTGGCCACGGGACGGCTGGTGGGCACCAAGCCGCGCTCCATTAGGACATCGGTGGTCACGACATCGCCCGCTTCGAAATTCTCTTCGAGCTGGTCGAGATTCACGGGTGAGTAGGCAACGCGAAAGGGGTTATGAAAACCGCGCTTGGGAACGCGGCGATGCAGCGGCATCTGGCCGCCCTCAAAACCAATGCTATGGCTGGCGCCCGAACGGGAGAGCTGCCCCTTCTGACCCTTGGCGCTGGTCTTACCCCAACCGCTTCCGACACCGCGACCGACGCGACGACGGTCGGTCTTGGAGCCGGGATTCGGCGCAAGTTCATTCAACTTCAACATGGTTAAACCCCGTTATTTGCTCTGATCGCCTTCGGCAACCGCTTCAACCGCGATCAGGTGCCGAACCTTATTGATCATCCCCTGAACCTCGGGGGTGTCTTTCAGCACACGACTATTGCCGCGGCGCTTCAGACCCAACCCGCGCAGGGTGTCCTGAACACGCTCGGGATAACCGATCGAGCTGTTCACCTGAGTTACCTTGACCAAACCAGCCATTGCCCTGCCCCCTTACTTCGAGCTTTGCGTGCGGGTGTTGATCTCCGCAACGCTCTTGCCGCGACGGGCTGCGATGTCGGCCGGAGAATGTTGCTGGCGCAACGCCTGAACCGCAGCTTTAACCATGTTGTGGGGGTTGTTCGAACCCAGGTTTTTAGCCACAACATCCTGCACCCCGGCCATTTCCATCACCGCACGCACAGGGCCGCCAGCAATAATGCCCGTACCTGCAGGAGCGGGTTTCAGAAGAACTTGCCCCGCGCCATAGCTACCCACGGCGCCGAACTGAACGGTGGTACCGTTCAGAGGAATCCGGATCAGGTTCTTCTTGGCCTGCTCGGTCGCTTTGCGAACCGCCTCGGGCACCTCTTTGGCCTTACCCTTGCCGTAGCCGACATGGCCTTTGCCGTCGCCTACCACAACCAGAGCGGCAAAGCCGAAACGACGACCACCCTTGACGACTTTGGCGACTCGATTGACCCCGACCAACTTATCTTGGAGATCCAAGGCGTCGGCGTTGATTTGATTGCGCATGAGTGTTCTCCAGCCGCTTAGAATTCGAGTCCGGCGGACCGGGCGCCATCGGCCAGCGCTTTAACCCGACCATGGTAGAGGTAGCCGCTACGATCAAAGACAACCTGAGCGATCCCGGCGGCTAAGGCGCGTTTGGCGACCAATTCACCCACCTTTTGCGCCGCTTCGACATTGCTGCCGATGCTTAAGGAAAGCTCTTTGTCCTTAGTGGAGGCCGCAGCCAGCGTCACCCCACGGGTGTCGTCGATGATCTGGGCGTAAATGTGCTTGTTGGAGCGAAAGATGCTCAACCGCAGCCGCGTGCTCTCACGACGGAGACGACGGCGAAGGCGTTGAGCCCGCCGATCGCGGGAATCGGCATAACGTGCGCGACGAATGACAGCCATGGTGTCGACCCCGAATTACTTAGCCTTCTTACCTTCTTTGATGGCGACATGCTCGCCGACATAGCGAACCCCTTTACCCTTGTAGGGCTCTGGAGGCCGGAACGCCCGGATCTCAGCACAAACCTGACCCACGCGCTCTTTATTGGCACCCGACACATGAATCAACGTCGGGGTATCGCACTTGATCTCGATCCCTTCGGGAATCGGGTATTCCACAGGATGGGAAAACCCGAGCGAGAGCTTCAAGGTCCGACCGGCCACTTCCGAACGATAACCGACACCCTTGATCTCCAAGGATTTGGTAAATCCCTGACTCACGCCAAGAACCATGTTGTTTAGAAGGGCACGGGTCAAACCCCAGAAGTTGTTCCCCTGGCCTTCGACCTTGGGAGACACAACCAGGCTCGAACCCTCCTGGGTCACCTGGACCTCAGGACGAATCTCCGCTGAAAGAGCCCCTTTGGGCCCCTTCACTTCCACCGAACCCTCCCCGAAGGTGATCGTCACCTGACCGGGAATTTCGATAGGTTGCTTGCCGATACGTGACATCGAAAGCGTCCCCTGTCTCGTCTCAGTTCAAAATCTTAAAAGCAGCCCTGACGGGCCGCGCTATTTACCAGATTTGGCAAAGAATCTCGCCGCCGACCCCGAACTCGCGGGCTTGACGATCACTAACCACCCCACGGCTTGTGGAGAGAATGGCGATGCCAAAACCGTTGCGTACGAAGGGGATCTCGGAGACCGCCACATAGCGCCGCAAGCCAGGCTTGGAGAGGCGACTGATGTGTTCAATCCCGTTGCCTTCGGGGGTGTACTTGAGCTGGATGCTCAGGGTGCGCTTGGCACCTTCGCCTCCGACCTTATAGGCCCGGATATATCCCTCGTCCTTTAGGATCGAGGCAATGGCGGTTTTCATTTTGGAGGCCGGCATGCGGATCACATCGAGGCGGGCAGTTTGCCCGTTGCGGATCCGAGTCAACATATCGGCGATTGGATCGGTCATGGCCATTGTCTAATCCCCTATTACCAGCTGGCCTTGGTCATGCCAGGAATCTCGCCCTTCAGCGCACGTTGACGCAGGCAGATGCGGCAGAGGCGGAATTTCCGGTACACCGAACGAGGGCGACCGCAGCATTCGCAACGGGTGTAGCCACGAACGCCAAATTTCGGCGCACGAGCAGCTTTTGCAATCAAGCACTTCTTAGCCAAGGCGGACTCCTTACTTGCGGAACGGCATGTTCAGCGCACGAAGGAAGGCCCGGCCCTCTTCGTCACTGTTCGCAGAGGTCACGATGACCACATCCATCCCCCGAACCTGATCAACCTCATCGTAGTTGATCTCCGGAAAAATGATCTGCTCACGGATCCCCAGGGTGTAGTTGCCGCGCCCGTCGAAAGCCTTGGAGGAGACCCCCTTGAAATCTCGGACACGGGGAAGTGCGATGCTTACCAGGCGGTCCAGGAATTCCCACATCTGGTCGCCACGAAGGGTCACCTTCGCTCCGATGTTCATCCCTTCGCGCAGCTTGAAAGCCGCGATGGACTTCTTCGCCTTGGTGACGACCGGCTTTTGACCGGCGATTTTGGTCAAGTCGAGGACCGCGCCCTCAAGGATCTTGGGATTGCCGATGGCCTCCCCAACACCCATGTTGATGACGATCTTCTCAAGACGGGGGACTTGGTGGATGTTGCTGTACCCAAACTCCTGCATCAGAGCGGGAACCACCTGATCCTTGTAAACCTGTTTCAAACGTGCCCGGGCCATTGCCTACCCCTAGTTTAAATCTGCTCGCCGCAGGACTTACACACGCGGACCTTGGAGCCATCCTCCAGAACACGCTGACCGATCCGCACCCCTTTACCACAACTGTTGCAGTAAAGGTTCACATTCGACAGGTGAATGGGGGCCTCCCGCTCAATGATGCCACCCTGAGGGTTGCGCATATTGGGACGGGTGTGCCGTTTGATCGTGTTGACCTGCTCGACGATGACGCGACCTTTGCGTGGCAGTACGCGGATCACCTTCCCACGCTTACCACGTTCCTTGCCCGCCAGCACGATCACTTCGTCGTCTTTACGGATGTTGGTTTTCATCACTATTCCAGCCCTGCGAACGGAGCCTGCCAGCCTTAGAGAACTTCAGGCGCCAGGGAGATGATCTTCATGAAATTGCGGGCACGAAGCTCGCGCGTCACCGGCCCGAAGATACGGGTCCCGATCGGCTCTTGGTTGTTGTTAATCAAGACGGCTGCATTACCGTCGAAGCGAATCACCGAACCGTCGGGCCGACGAACCTCTTTTTTGGTCCGAACGATGACGGCCTTGTGAACATCGCCCTTCTTCACCTTGCCCCGGGGAATCGCATCCTTCACCGAAACAACGATGACGTCGCCCACCCCAGCGACCATGCGCTTGGAGCCCCCGAGCACCTTGATGCACTGCACCTTTTTGGCACCCGAGTTGTCGGCCACGTCGAGGATGGTTTGCATCTGAATCATGACTGTCTCCCCGATTAGGCTTCGGCTGCCCGCTTGAGGACCTGGCTAACACGCCAGTGTTTGTCCTTGGCCAGCGGGCGGCAGGCCGTCAACAGCACACGATCACCCTCGCGGCAAGCGTTGGTCTCGTCATGTGCCTTGTATTTTTTACTGCGGCGAATGGTCTTTTTATAGAGCGGGTGCTGAACCAACCGCTCGACCTTCACCACAATGGTCTTTTCCATCTTGTCGGAAACCACTACCCCTTCGAGGGTACGGGCTCGTCCGCGGCTCGCAGTCATTGACCGCCCTCCCGCTGCTTCTCGGTGATGATGGTCCGAACCTGGGCGACCTCGCGGCGGACCTGACGGATCCGGGCCGTGTTCTCAAGTTGTGCCATCGCATGTTGGAACCGCATGCCCATTTGCTCCTTAAGCAGCTCACCGAGCTTGCTTTGAAGCGCCGCGTCGCTCATGCCACGAAGTTCTTTGGCGTCGGCCATCGTTTATGCCTCTTCTCGCATAACAAACCGGGTCTTCACCGGAAGTTTCGCCGCGGCCAGTCGGAACGCCTCGGCAGCCACCTCAGGAGTAACACCCTCCATCTCATACAAAACCCGCCCGGGGCGAATCACCGCCGACCAGTGGTCAACCGATCCCTTACCACTGCCCATGCGGACCTCGGCAGGTTTGCTGGTGATCGGCTTGTCGGGAAAGACTCGAATCCAGATACGACCGCCGCGTTTGATGTGGCGGGTCATCGCGATACGAGCCGCCTCAATTTGGCGTGCGGTCAACATCCCACGGGTCAACGCTTTGAGGCCATACTGACCGAAAGCCAAGGTCGATCCACGCTGGGAAAGCCCCTTGTTCCGACCCTTCTGGATTTTGCGAAACTTGGTACGTTTAGGCTGCAACATCGCTTATGCGCTCCTTAGGTCAACCGACCGGTCGGTACTTCCTCGCGGAAGATCCAGACCTTGACGCCAATGATCCCGAAGGTGGTCTTAGCCTCGGCAAAACCGTAATCGATATCGGCCCGCAGGGTGTGCAACGGTACCCTACCCTCGCGGTACCACTCGGCGCGGGCGATCTCGGCGCCGGCCAGACGCCCGGAGGTGTGGATCCGAATCCCCTTGGCCCCCAACCGCATAGCATTGGTCACGGAACGCTTCATCGCACGCCGGAACGCCACTCGACGCTCCAACTGAAGGGCGATGTTCTCGGCCACCAGTTGGGCATCAATTTCGGGCTTGCGCACTTCAACGATGTTGATGTGCACCTCTTCGGATGTGCGCTTCTCGATCTCTTGGCGCAACGTCTCGATATCGGCACCCTTCTTACCAATAATAACGCCGGGACGGGCAGCGTGGATGTTGATCCGAGCCCGCTTGGCCGGACGCTCGATCACAATCTTAGAGACTCCTGCGTGATTGAGCTTCTCTTTCAAAAAGCTGCGCAGGCTAAAGTCTTCATGAAGCTTGTCAGCAAAGTCGCGTTCGGCATACCAACGCGACGCCCAATTCTTGATGATGCCGATCCGGAAACCGATCGGGTTTACCTTCTGACCCAAGAGACACCTCCCCTTTCGTTAATCCCGTTCGGCGACGGCGACAGTGATGTGGCTGGTCCGCTTCAAAATACGGCTTCCACGGCCACGAGCCCGTGCCATAAACCGCTTCAGGGTAGGACCTTGATCGATGGCAATCGTCGAGACCATCAACCGATCCACATCCAGCCCGAGGTTGTTCTCGGCATTGGCCATCGCACTGAGCAACACCTTTCGGATGATGCGGGCGGCGGTTTTGGGGTTGTGGGCCAACTCGGCCAGGGCCACATCGACCTTCTTGCCACGAACCAGATCGGCCACGGGGCGGATCTTGGTCGGAGACATCCGGATCTGCCGGGCAACGGCTTTCACTTCCATCGTCATTCCCCTTAGCGCCGCTTGGCCTTCTTATCGACGCCATGACCGTAGTAGGTACGGGTGGGCGCGAACTCACCGAGCTTGTAACCGACCATGTTTTCGGTCACATACACCGGGATGAACTTGCTCCCGTTGTGCACCGAAAAGGTATGGCCGATGAACTCAGGCATGATGGTAGAGCGGCGCGACCAGGTCTTAATGGGATCCCGGCGGCTGCCCTCTTTCTGTTTGACCACCTTATCCATGAGGTACTGGTCAAAAAATGGACCTTTTTTAATCGAACGAGGCACCTTGGTCCCCCCTCATCACTTGTTGCGGCGGCGAACGATAAAGCGATCGGTCGCCCGGTTGTGGCGGGTGCGGTAACCCTTGGTAGGGGTACCCCAGGGCGAAACCGGGTGACGTCCACCGCTGGTCCGCCCCTCACCACCGCCATGGGGGTGATCGACCGGGTTCATCGCCACACCGCGGACGGTGGGACGAACACCCAACCAGCGCTTGCGACCCGCCTTGCCCAGCTTTTGGTTGGAATGATCGGGATTCGAAACCGAACCCACGGTCGCCATGCAATGCACGGAAACCAACCGCATCTCGCCTGAAGAGAGCTTCAGGGTTGCCCAGTTGCCTTCCCGAGCCAACAGCTGAATTGAGGTCCCGGCAGAACGACCGAGCTGCCCGCCCTTGCCGGGTTTCATCTCCACGTTGTGGACGATGGTCCCGACCGGGATCGAACGCAGCGGCATCGCATTGCCGGGCCGGATGTCGGCACCGTCGGCAGCAATGACCTGGTCGCCCGCTTTCAAACCTTGGGGAGCAAGGATGTAGCTCTTCTCACCATCTGCATAAACCAACAACGCGATGAACGCGGTGCGGTTAGGGTCGTATTCCAAACGCTCGACACGGGCAGAAATGTCTTTTTTATTGCGACGGAAATCGACGAGCCGATACCGCTGCTTATGACCACCGCCCTGGTGGCGAACCGTCAAGCGACCAGTGTTGTTCCGGCCACCGTTTTTCTTTTGGGGGGCGAGCAAGGAGCGTTCAGGGCCCTCTTTCGAGAGCTCACTGCGATCCACCTTCACGGTGAATCTGCTGCTCGGGGTCGCCGGTTTCATCGCCTTCAAAGCCATAACCGCCTCACTGCTCCAGGATTGCGAGGGATTGACCCTCTTTCAGCCGGACCACAGCCTGCTTTGAGGCAGAACGGCGGCCCTCGAAACGGCCCAGACGACGCACCTTGCCCAGCCGGTTACGGGTCTGAACGCTGATCACCTCGACACCGAAGAGCTTTTCGACGGCGGCGCGGATCTCCTGCTTGCTGGCATCGACCGACACCTCGAAGGTGTACTGGTTGTTCTTCTCGGTGCCACGCAGACTCTTCTCGGTGACGATCGGCCGACGGAGGATCCGATAGAGTTCGTGTTGCTGGCTCATTGGAAGCGCTCCTCAAGCTTTTTCACCGCAGCCTGGGTGATGACGGTCTTCGGACGGCTCAGGATGTCGTAGACCGACAACGAGGCAACATCGACCACATCAACCTTGTGCAGATTGCGGCAACCCAAAACCAGGTTAGCCTCAAGACCATCGGTCACCAACAAGGCCTCGGGGATACCCAGGCTTTGCAATAGCGCCAAGGCTTCCTTGGTGCGGGGAGCCTCAAGGCTCAGATGATCGACGATGATCAGATCACCCTCGGCCAGACGGTCGGACAAGGCAATCGCAAGCGCTTTTTTCTTAAGCTTGCGGTTGATCTTGACCTGACGACGGTCGGGGCCGAATGCGAAGGCAACACCACCATGACGCCAGTGGGGCGCACGGGTCGTTCCTGCGCGGGCACGACCGGTCCCCTTTTGTCGCCATGGCTTGGCTCCGCCACCGCTGACCTCGGAACGGGTCTTGGTTTTGCGGGTGCCGCGCCGATGAGCATCAAGCTCTGCCACAACAGCCAAGTGAATGATGTCGCTGCGGATCTCCTGAGCCCAAAGGTCAGGATTCCCGTTGAGAACACCTGCCTCTTGGCCGCTCCGGTCAACGATTTTCAGGGCGATTTCGCTCATGCCTTGGCCCCTTTCTTCACTGCAGTGTTGACGTAGACCAGAGACCCGGCATGTCCGGGAACCGAGCCTTCGACCAGCAGCACGCTCTCCTCTGCACGCACCTGAACCACTTTTAGGTTCTGGGTGGTGACCCGCTCGGCGCCCATGTGACCCGCCATCTTCTTATTTTTGAAGACACGGCCCGGAGTTTGGCGATTCCCGATCGAGCCGGGGGAGCGATGGGAGATCGACACACCATGGGTGGCGCGCAAGCCGCCAAACCCATGACGTTTCATCACGCCCTGGAAGCCTTTACCGATCGAGGTTCCGGTGACATCGACGTACTCCGTGTCCGAAAACTGGGAGACGTCGAGTTCCTGACCCACCTGGTATTGGCTGGGATCCTCGATACGGAATTCACGAAGGTTGCGAAGGGGCTCAATGCCCGCTTTCGCGAAATGACCGCGTTGCGGTCCATTAACCCGCGAAGGTTTGGCATCCTCAAATCCCAGCTGTACGGCGGCATAACCGTCGTTTTCGGGGGTTTTGATCTGCACCACCTTGCAGGGCCCAAGTTGAATCACGGTAACGGGCACCGATTGCCCGTCTTCCTGAAACACCCGGGTCATTCCGAGCTTACGCCCGATCAGCCCTGTAGCCATCGAACCATCCTCAAATCAAACGAATGACGGTCTTAGACCTTGATCTCAACATCGACGCCGGCCGCGAGGTCCAGCTTCATCAACGCGTCCAAGGTCTGCGGAGAGGGGTCAACGATATCCAAAAGCCGCTTATGGGCTCGGATTTCGAACTGTTCCCGACTCTTCTTGTTGACATGGGGGGAACGGATCACCGTATACCGACTGAACTTCGTCGGTAAGGGGATCGGTCCCCGAACAATCGCACCGGTCGCCTTCACTGCATCCACGATCTCTTGAGCAGACTGATCGAGAATGCGGTGATCGAACGCCTTCAAACGGATTCGAATCTTCTGTCCGTCCATCATATCGGCGAACCTCAAGCCTCACTCAGATACCAGGCCTAGCCCGGAAAAAAGCGCCGATGCCTGCTGGCACCGGCCCGTTGGAACTATTGCCTGTCGTTTATGCGATGATCTTACTGACGACGCCGGCGCCGACGGTACGACCGCCTTCACGAATGGCGAAGCGAAGACCCTCTTCCATCGCGATGGGCGCAATCAGCTCCACCGAAACAGAAACGTTGTCACCCGGAATCACCATCTCTTTGTCGGCGGGCAGCGTTACAACACCCGTCACGTCGGTGGTCCGGAAGTAAAACTGGGGACGATAGCCACCGAAGAACGGGGTATGGCGCCCGCCCTCTTCCTTGCTCAGGATGTAGGCCTCGCCTTCAAACTTG
>MNWR01000090.1 GCA_001872725.1 Proteobacteria bacterium CG1_02_64_396
GCGGGGATGATGCGCTGCAGAGCCCCGACCGGCGTAACTCCGGATCAGGTCGGTCAAATCCAATTGATCCACCACCTCCACCACAAACCGCGCCAAATGATCGTCGGGCAGCCAATCCGACAACGACGGCGCAAGCAAATACGGGGCACGGCGGTCGGCGGGGATGAATCGGCTCATAATCGGGGCTCCTCGGCTTGTTACGACAGATGCCTCATATCATGCCTCATATCGTCTCATGTCCTTGGGAAAAGTCCGACAGACTCCTAGCCCCTTTTCTTCGTAGCGGTGGATGTAACGCCGAAAGGTGCGCACATTCACCCCCAGGATGTCCCCCGCCTCCTCTTGAGTCAGGTCGCGCCGCTTCCAGCGCTCGTAGGTTTCGGTGAATCTCATGATCCGGATCTCCTGCAGCAGATGCGTCTGGTTCATTTCATGCCCTCCTCGGAGGACATTTCACAAACCGGACAGATCGTGTGCTACTACTCCGGACAATTTATTTGCTCGCTACACCTAGAGCACCCCCGGTTGATCCCCCCTCCCCCCCGTGCGAACCTTCCCCGCCTCAACCTTCCACGCCAAACCCAGGTGCCCCATGTCTTCCAACTACCAGGTGCTCGCCCGCAAATGGCGCCCCGCCCACTTCGACGAACTGGTCGGCCAAGAACCGGTGGTCCAGACCCTGCGCCATGCTGTCGAGCAGAATCGCATCCACCACGCCTATCTGTTTTCGGGGGTGCGAGGGGTCGGCAAGACGACGGTGGCCCGCATCTTCGCTCGCGCCTTGCTTTGCCAAGAGGGGCCAACCACCGAGCCCTGCGGCGTCTGCCCCAACTGCAAGGGGGTGCTGGTCGGCAATCACCTCGACGTGTTGGAGGTCGACGGCGCCAGTCAAACCAAGGTCGAGGACATGCGCGAGCTGCTCGCATCGGTCCATTATCCCCCTTCGATGGGGCGCTACAAGATCTACATCGTGGACGAGGTCCACATGCTCTCGAACCACTCCTTCAACGCCCTGTTGAAAACACTGGAGGAGCCCCCTGCCCATACCAAATTCATCTTCGCCACCACCGATCCCCAGAAGATCCCGGTCACCATCGTCAGCCGTTGCCAGCGCTTCGAGCTGCGCCGAATCAAACCGGAGCAGATGCAGCGGCACCTGACCGCCATTCTTGAAAAAGAGGGGATCGAAGCTGACGAGGGGACGCTGGTTCCCATCGTGCGCGCCTCGGAGGGGAGCCTGCGCGACGCCCTGAGCATGCTCGATCAGGCCATCGCCTTCGGCGACGGTACACGGGTCGATCCCGAGTCGGTCAACGACATGCTCGGACGGGTCGGCTTCGAGGCGGTGATCGAGCTGGTCGCCCATCTATTGAAAGGGGATATCGGCGGGTCGATCACTCAATTCCGGGAGGCCTACCACCAGGGGCGCGAGCCGCTGGCGATCCTCGACGAGACGTTGGAGATCATCCACGCCTGCTCGCTGCTGCAAGCCAGCCCCGATCTGGGTCTGGAACTCGACCCCAGCCTGCCTGACCGACTGGCGCCGCTGCTCGACCAAGCCTCCCTGTACGACTGGCAAATGCTCTATCAGGTCGGCACCGAGGGACGGGGGCTGCTACAGCGCTCCGGCCATCCCCCCCAATCGTTCGAAATGCTGCTGATGCGCCTGAGTATGCTGCCGCGTATGAGCCGGATCGAAACGCTGCTCAAAGGGGGGGAGCCCCCCACAAGCGGGGGGAGTGCTGGCCCGGCGGTGGGGGGCGCGCCTGCAAGCGGCCATCCCACGGGCGACAGGACTTCAAGCGCCGCCGCCCCGCGAGAGACAACCTTCAAAGAGGCGGCCCCATTCGGCGTGGCCCCTACCGGCGGCGAGCCGATCCGGCACGATCAGTCGGTCCCCGACGCAGCAGCGCCCTCCCAGCCCTCAGCCCCCCCCCCAGCGGTCGAGCCAAAACCCCGTGGAGAAACGGCGGCGATGCCGACAGCCACGGTACAGACACCCGAGGTTCAGGCGCCTACCGCGACGGTGGCGACCCGCGATCCTTTTCCGGTTTCGGCTGACACCCCCTTGGTCTGGCCCACCCTGCACCGCTGGCTGAACCGCTACCGCCCCGACATCGGCGGGCTTTTGAATACCGCCCACGCCATCGTCGGTGGTCACGCCATCGAGCTGTTGTTCGAGCCCGGCGCTTTTCAACCGGCCCGCATTCGCCGCATCGACGCCGTGCTGCAAAGCCTGCTCGCCGAGCAGGTCCCCGGTCCCACCTGGCAGGTAACCATGAAGGCACGGTCCAGCCAGGAACAATCGAGCGTACGCGAGGAGCGCAACGCCCGTTTGCAGGCCCACCAGACGGCGACCGAGGCGGTTTTCGCCAGCGACGACCGCGTGCAGCAGGCAATTGAAATCCTGGGCGGCGAGCTGATTTCGATCATTCCAATCCCTCTGCAAGACGGGGAGGGGGGGTCCTTGACAGCGGCGATGAACACATCAACCCGAATACATTAAGGGTTGCACGAGCGGCGCCGGGTCTGGTTTGATCCCGGATGCACTTGGACGAATCGGCATCGTTCAATTCCCGACAAAGTTAATCAGTCTTTCGGAGAACCCCCTTGGCCAGCATCACCGCGCTCCTCAAGCAAGCCCAACAAATGCAGAAGAAAATGACCGATCTCCAGGACGAACTGGGGCAACGCGAGGTTGAAGGTCAAGCGGGTGGTGGGCAGGTTTCGGTGCGGATCAACGGCAAACGCGAAGTGCTCAAAGTCAGCATCGACCCCGCTTTGGTTCAAGATGGGGATGTCGCCTTCCTTGAAGACATGGTCGCCGCAGCCCTCAACGATGGACTGACCAAGGTCGACGAAATCAACAAAGAGGCGATGTCGGGACTTGCCGGGGGGCTGAATATTCCCGGCATGAACATGCCCGGTTTTCCCTTTTAACGCAGAACCCTCGGTCACCGTGAGCACCGCGCCCCTCTCAGCCGCACCAGCCGCACTGCGCCAATTGATCGACGAGCTGGCGCAATTGCCAGGGCTGGGCCGCCGCTCGGCAACCCGCATCGCCCTTTCCCTGGTCCAGGACAACCAGCAAGCACTGCAACGACTGATCGACCGTTTGGCCGAGGCGCAGAAGATCGCTCCGTGCCCTCTGTGCGGGAACCCGACCGCCGTGCTCGACTCGTTGTGTGGGCTTTGTTCAAGCTCCCGTCGGGATCGCACGGCGCTGTGTGTGGTGGAAGAGGTGTCCGATCTTTGGACAATCGAGCGCAGCGGCGCTTGGCATGGGTTATACTTCATCCTCGGCGGTCGCTATTCTCCCCTAGAGGGGACCGGACTTGCCGAATTGCCGCTGGATCGGCTGGCAAACCGCATCGAGCAGCACGAGGTCGGCGAGGTCTTGTTGGCGCTCAGCCCCACGGTTGAAGGCGAGGCCACCGCCGGTGTTTTGCTCGACCGTTTGAAGGGCATGAACATTCGCATCACCCGTCCCGCCCGGGGGCTCCCCTCCGGTCGCAGCATGGAGGCCATCGACGGAAAAACCATGGAGCTGGCCCTCGGCGCCCGTCAACGCGTCGGATAACGGCAGGGCTAAACGCCCCGCCACTTGGGTACACATCCACAATTCCTTTTTTCTCCTTTCTTTTGTCCCTAGGAGCGAACCATGGCCGTACAGCCCGCCAACCGTCCTGAAAACGAATTCCCATACCCAGGGATACCCGGAACCGGGGACGGGTCCGACGCCATCGCCTACGTTGAAACGCGTGCGACCGACGGCGCCGCCGCCTACCCGATCACCTCGTCGACCATCATGGGTCAGAACTACCAGATCGGGGTCGCCAACGGTTTCAAGAACGTCTACGGCAAAACCATCACCTGGATGGAGCTTGAGTCTGAACACTCCTCGGCGACCTCGTGCGAAGGGTTCGCCCTGGCCGGTGGCCGGGTGTGCAACTTCACCTCGGGTCAGGGCCTGATCCTGATGAAAGAGGTGCTCTACACCACGGCCGGCAAGCGTTTGCCGGTGGTGCTGCATGTGGCCGCCCGCGCCTTGACTCATCAGGCGCTGAACGTCCACGCCGGTCATGACGACGTCATGGGTGTGGCCGACACCAACTGGGGCATTTTGATGGCCCGCTCGGTACAAGAATGCGCCGACTTCGCCATGGTCGCCCGCCGCATCGCCGAGGACAGCCGCACCCCGTTCATGAACGTGCAAGACGGGTTCTTGACCTCGCACACCATCGAAAACCTGCTCTACCCCGAAAACGAACTGATCGCCGAATACCTGGGCGATCCCCGCGAGAAAATCCGCAACCAGTTCGATCCCAACGCCCCGGTGCAGTCGGGCGTGGTGCAAAACCAAGATGCCTATATGCAGGGCAAGATCGCCCAACGCGCCTTCTACAATGAGCTTCCCGGCATCGTCGACCACGCCTTCGACGAGTTCTACCGCCTGACCGGTCGCCGCTACGGCAAGGTTGAGGCCCATAACCTCGAAGATGCCGAATACGCCATCGTCGCCATGGGCACCACCGCCGAAACCGCCGTCGCCACCGCCGACTACTTGCGCAGCCAAGGCAAGAAGGTCGGTGTGCTCAGCGTCTTCATTTATCGCCCCTTCCCCGCCAAAGAGGTGGTTGAGGCGCTCAAAAACGTCAAGGCCTTCTCGGTGTTGGAGCGGGTCGACTGCCCCACCATGGTCGAGAACCACCTGACCACCGACATCCTGGCCTCGTTTGCCAAGGCGATGGGCGGAGCTGAAGGCTTCCCCACCATCGATCGCATCCCCGCCTGCTACGCTGGCGCCGCCGGTTTGGGCTCTCGCGACGTGACCCCCGGACACCTGGTGGCGGTGGTCAAGAACATGGAAGAGAACGGCAAGCGCTTCTTTACCGTCGGCATCGACCATGACAGCGCTTTGAAAGCCGAGGAGGAGCCCGATGTGCGCCCCTCCGGCTCATTCTCGATTCGCGGCCACTCGGTGGGCGGCTATGGCTCGGTGACCACCAACAAGGTCATCGCCACCATGATGGGCGAGATCTTCGGCTTCCGGGTTCAGGCGGCCCCGAAG
The DNA here is from genome assembly GCA_001872725.1 of Proteobacteria bacterium CG1_02_64_396. Classification (NCBI taxonomy): domain Bacteria; kingdom Pseudomonadati; phylum Pseudomonadota; species Proteobacteria bacterium CG1_02_64_396. The sequence continues at coordinate 5,072 of MNWR01000090.1, forward strand.
TACGGCTCCGAGAAGAAGGGGCTGCCGACCAACACCTACCTGTCGGTGGTGCCCGAAGGCAAGATCATGACCCACTGCGAATTGCAGCAGGTCGACTTCGTCCCCCTGATGGATCCCACCACCTGGTTCATGGGTAACCCTCTGGTTGGCCTGCAAGAGGGCGGCATCGTCTTCCAGCACACCGACGCCACCAACGCCCAAGATCTATGGGACTCCCTGCCCTCGTATGCCAAGTACTTCATGCACGAGCACAACGTCCGCTTCTGGGGTGTCGACACCATCGACATCGCTCGCGAGTCGTGCCTGTCCGATCCCTCGTTGATTCAGCGTTTCCAGGGTGTGGTGCTGCTGGGTGTGTTCCTGCGGGTCACCCCCTTCAAAGACCGCTCTGGGATCTCCGACGAGGAGCTCTTCGCCAAGGTCGAAAAGCCGATCCGCAAGTACTTCGGCAAGCGTGGCGAGAAGGTGGTTGCCGACAACATGCAGGCGATCCAACGCGGTTACGAGCGCGTCTTCGAGGTCACCCGCGACATCATGAACGCCACCCCCGCCGATGTGTTGGCCGAGGGTAAGGCCGATTGGGATGCCAAGGGTAAGGACGTCAACGCGTTCTTCATCTGATCCGTTGCTCTCACGCGACTTTAGATCCTTTAAGGCCCTCGGGCCTCGAACCTAGAGAGGTACTTCCCATGGACAAGAGCCATGCCCTGATCCGCGAGGCCGCGGTTCCCCAGTGGTACGATATCAAGCGTGCTCGCGAGGTGATCAACGCCTACAACTCCGGTGGCGGCTCCGGCCAGCCCGCCGATGAGTTTGTCGCCTGCTCCATCGTCCCCGCCGGGACCGGCTCCTTCCGCGATTTTTCGTACATCGCCCCCGATTTGCCCGAGCTCATCGCCGAGAATTGCGTCGGCTGTATGGAGTGTGTGCAGAACTGCCCCGACACCGCGATTCTGGGCAAAGCGCTGACCGAGGAGACCCTGGAAGCCGAACTGGCCAAGATCGAGGACGAGGCGACCCGCGCCCTGGTCCGCGAGCAGTTTGCCAAGACCACCAAGTACTTCAACGCTTACGAAAAACAGGGCAAACCAGGCGCGATGTTCGGCATCTTCATCGATCCGACCAAGTGCAAGGGCTGCGGCGAGTGTGTCGAGGTCTGCGGCGACCACGGCGCCCTGAAGATGATTAAGAAGACTCCGGACAATCTGCCCGACTACTTCAACATCTGGGATTTCTTCAAAACCTCCCCCAAGACCCCGGTGGAGTACGTCAATCCCCGCCTCAAGGTCGACATCATGCTCAAGGAGCCCAGCCTGCAATACGTGGGCGGCGCAGGTTCCTGCATGGGTTGCGGCGAGGCCTCGGTCATCCGTCAGGTGATGGCGATGACCCACGAGATCGTGGGCGACCAGTACGGCATCACCGCCGCCACCGGTTGCAACACCGTCTACGGCTCGACCTACCCCTTCAACCCCTTCATGGTCCCCTGGACCAACTCCCTGTTCGAGAACGCCCCGGCCGACGCCATGGGGGTTCGCGCCTTCTGGGATCAACAAGGCCATTCCGACCGCGCCCTTTGGGTCTTCGGCGGCGACGGCGCCATGCTCGACATCGGCTTTCAGTCGCTGTCGCGTCTGCTCGCCTCGGGCATGAACGTCAAGGTGCTCTGCCTCGACACCCAGGCCTATTCGAACACCGGCGGCCAAACCTCCACCGCGACCTACATGGGCCAAGAGGCCAAGATGTCGGTTCACGGCAAGGTTTGGGAGGGCAAACTGGAGCGTCGTAAAGAGCTGGGACAGATTGCCATGATGCACCCCAACACCTTTGTAGCGCAGACGGTTGGCCCGATGTTGGGTCACTTCTACAAGGCCATCGAGGGAGCGCTGCGCTTCAAGGGACCCGCCGTCATCAACGTCTTCACCACCTGCCAACCCGAACACGGCGTCGCCGACGACATGGCAGCCCATCAGGCCCGTCTGGCGGTCGAATCGCGCGCCTTCCCGGTCTTCATCTACGACCCCAGCGCGGGCCGGACCATGAAGCAGAAGCTGAGCCTGCAGGGCAACCCCTCGGTGGATCGCGACTGGCACGTCCGCAAGGACGGCACCAAGGTCGACTTCATCGAGTTTGCCCGGTCCGAGGGGCGCTTCCGCAAGCACTTCGGCAAAGAGGGTCAGCCCACTGAGCTGCTGCTCGCTTCTAAGCAGGAGCGGCTTGAGAACTGGTGGCAGTTGCAGGATCTGGCCGGCGTGGTGAACAAGGATCAAGACGGAGCCGCCTAAACGGCGTCGCGGTTTATCGAACAACCAAAAAGGCGGCCTTTGGGCCGCCTTTTTTCTTCATATGGTTGAACCAACGCCGGGGTGGCGCATCCCATTCCCGAGCTTTATAGTCGGGATTAAACTCAAGATCGCATCGGGCCCTCGCTGGCCTTTACCCCTAGGAGTCCACTGTGCATCAACCCCTCATCGAGCAACTGGCCAACGATCTTTCCCTCGAACGGGAACTGATTCCCCAGGTAGCCCATTACATGCTGGCCCACTATGAGGTGCTTTCCGAGGATGTCCCCAAATTCTTGACGGAGCGTTCTGGGCATCTTGAAGAGTACGAACTCGACCTGATCTTCTCGCCCCTCTTCACGCCGACCCTGGACGACATTGAGCGTTACATCCCGCTGATCGAGGCGCATCCGGTCGCCGAAGCGTCGCTGGATGAACTGGTTGATTCCTTGCACGCCTTGAAGCTCTCGGCCCACTTTTCGGACGGTTTTGCCAAGGTGGTCATTCCGATGCCGCGGGTCTTGATCCTGCGTTTCGTGCGCCTGTTGCAACTGACTGTCCCCCTGTCCCGAAGCATCGCCGACTTGATCGACCAGCATGCGGTCAGCGGCGACTGCAACCGCATCAAGGCTTTGGCCCGCAATCGTGGTTGGCGCCGAATCCAAAAAGAGGCGCTGCTGACCGAATATCTGAATGGGTTGCCCGAGGACCGCCCCCTGACGGCGCAGCGCTTTGCCTTCGTGACCGATTTTGTTGCGAGTTATCGCCCCAAAACGTTGGAGCACCTGGCCGAGCAGTTGGCGCACATGGTCGAGTCCTACCGAACCGATAAGGACAAATACGTCTACAACGAGCAGCTGGAAGACGCCCAACTGGGCCGAACCAACAGCCGACACTGTTCCCGAGAGATTCGCGACTTCAGGGTTAATATGGCCTCGGAGGTTCGCCGCGACTTGGGGATGACGGCGCTGCTGATTGAGAAGTTTGATTGATCCTTCCAAGGGGCCTTCGGGCCCCTTTTTTACGCCCTCACATTGAGAATGAACCTCAAACTCGCACCTCCCTCCAACACGTGTATCTGGCCGGGTTGCATTTGCATAACCGGCATCGTTTTAGGCTGGAGGAGGCTTGCCATGAACACCGATCTCTTACAACAGGCTGCCCAGGATCTCACCCAGGCTCGCGCCGTCGATCCCCACGTTACCGATTATCTGGCCACCCACTACGGACTGACCCCTGACAAGCTCGGTGCCTGTCTGAGGCAGCCGCTTCCCCACGGTTTGGAGGAGTACGAGCTCGATTTGATGTTTTCCCCCCAATTCACCCCAACCCGCCGCGATGTGGCCCGGTATCTTCCGCTGATGAAGGACAGGGTACTGAGTCAGGATGAATTGGCCGCCCACCTCGATGTGCTCAACGCTATGGAGCTGGTGACCCCCTTCAGCGATGGATTTATGAGCTTTGCCATGCCGCTGCCCAAAATATTGGTCCACCGCTACATGCGCCTGTTGCACCTGACGGTCGCCCCGAACCCCAGGCTGGAGCGAAAATTAACCACCCGCGCGGCCACTGAGGATCACCCCATGCTCAAGGCGATGCTGCGCGAGCGCGGCTGGCGCCGCAGCGGGGCCGAGCAACTTCTCGCTGAGTATCTGACCACCCTACCCGAGGATCGGCAGTTGAGCTGCGCGCGCTTTGCCTTCCTGACCGAGTTCGTCGATGCCTATCGCCCCCAAACCTTGGGGCATTTGCTCGACCAGATGGAGCGTATGGTGGTCTCGTACCAGCACGAAAATGATCGTTATATTTTCAATGAGCAGCTCGATGTGCAGCAGGTTGAGGAGAAGATCGGCACCACCTTCGGCATGCGGCAACGGGGATTCAGGTTGGCGATGGCGGGCGAAGTGCGATTCGACTTGGCTGGGGGCGCACTGCACTGACGCGGATGGCCCGAAGGTGCCAAAACCGCCACACTTATGGGGACGCAGAGCGGTTTGATCTGCCGCGCCAAAGTGGGCGGTTTGGGCATTTCGTGTTTCCGGGGCCATTCATGAAAAAACGCAGTAAGGGCAACAATAGCCGTTCCAGACCCGGCCAACCGTTTTGGCTTTCGGCCAAGGTTGTTTTGCCTGTATTTGGTTTGCTGCTGCTTGCCGCCGTGCTGGCCATGCCGTCGTTGAACACGGGGGGTCGGCACATCGAAAAGGAGGTTCGGCATACCGATTCAACGGTTCAGGCCCCACCGGTTTCGGGGATGCGCACCGTCTTTACAACCGCCATCAAGGACCGGGAACCGGTCGACAGAGTCTCAACCTTTTCGGCCAAATCGGGGCAGGCGACTTTTTTTTCCGAGGTGCGAAACCTTGATGGTCACACCGTCACCCATCAATGGCGCTGGGGCGACAAGGTGATGTTTGAGATCCCTTTTAAAATCAAGGGGGAGCGGTGGCGGGTTTGGTCGACCAAAACCCTTTTACCCCAGTGGCAGGGCGTGTGGAGCGTCTGGGTGGTGGATGAAACCGGGCAGGTCCTGGCCCGAGACACCTTGAACGTCAAACCTTGATCCAAGCGCCACCACAGTCTTGCCCTCAACAAAAAGGGCATCTGGAACCGCGGTTCCAGATGCCCTTTCGGTTACGCCCCTACCGTGAAATCAGGGGGGCAGAATGGCGTCAAGCAGCGCCGCCAGATGGCTGCCGTCCCGGTAATCCTCATTCATCCGCACCACCCCTTGGGCGTCGATCACGATCGTGCTCCCCATCGAAGCGTGGTACTGCTTCATGATCGTTTGCCCCACATCGGCCAAGGCAAAACCGGGGGAATAACCATTGGCCATTTCGGAGGCTGCGGCCCCGGCGACCGAGCCCGAAACATAGTCGACCAGTTTGATGCGCAGCACCCCGCGCCCTGCGAATTGGGGGGCTAGGGTGAAGAGCAGGTTGTCGGCGTGGGCCGAGCAAATCGGGCACCACATGGTGAAGTAGAGGACCGTCGCATCGGCGGGGGTGGCGCCGGTCGCCCGTTGGTCCGACAGCCGGAAGATCGCCCCCAGGGTATCGAAGGCGGTGAAGTCGGCCGAGGTGGCACCGGGCAGGTATCCGACCGTACCACTGGTGACCGTGGGGCGCTGGTCGCTCCCCGAGGGGGCCAGATCGGGGGAGACCTGACACCCCATCAGCCCAAGGATCAAACCGCCCAACAAAAAACCCCGCAAAGCTTTACCACGCATGGTTTACCCCCAGGCTGAAGGTATCGGTGGTGGGGAAGTTGACCCCCCACCCACTCCAGCGCGGCGCCCGCTGAAAACTCCCCTTGACGACCCACTCGGGATTGATCGCAGTCGAGGCGCGGGAGACCGTCACCCCAAAGCTCTGCCTACGCATCCCGCTTAAGGGGTCACGCTGTCCATCGATGATCGCCTGCTCTTCGCGCAGTCCACTGTAGGCCAGGGTGGTGGTCACGGTGGCGTCGGAATTGTTCATAAACAGGGTGTAGCCCAGCGACAGACTGGCATTGACCCGATCCCCCAATCGTTTGGTGTAGGGGGCGACCCATTGGGCGTATTCCCGGTTGATTGAACGGGCCAAAAAGCGTCCGTAGCCGACCGTCATCCCCACGCTCCAGGGCCAGACCGATTTTTCCACCGTCAGGGTGGTGTCGAGCCGGTAGAAGCCCCGCCCGGTGATGTCGAAGTTGTCTTGCAGGTCGCCGTAGGGGGAAAGCCCGGTCGGAACGGTCAGCCCCACCGTGAGGTAAATGGCGGGGAAGAGATCGGCCCAATCGCGCACCTGATAAACGCAGGTGATCTCGTCGAAGAACTCGTAACTAAGCGACAAAGAGGTGTCGCCCAGCCCCTGGGTATTGCGCGACAGGCCGCTGTAGCGGTTGCGGTTTAAGACGTAGGGGAGCGAAACCGACCCTTGCAGGTTGTCGGACAGCCGCAGCGCATAGCCCAAGCTGGTGCGGTATTGGGCCAGGTCGGAGCCTGCCGGATCGGCGGTCCAATGGCCCTGCAAATCCCAGTAGCCGTCGTAGATCTCGGCCGAAGTGGTCAGCGAAACCATCTGATTGAGCATCTTGGGCAGCACCAAAGCGCCGCCACCACCCCCACCGCAACACGAGGCGGCGAGGCCCTGGCTGGGGGCGAGCAGGGGCAAAAGCAGGGCGGTCGCCAGCGCGAGTTTTGAAAGGCTTCTACGGGGAATCGGCACGGGTTCTTAGCCTAAAAAAATCGAGGGGGAGCCTCGGACCTACGCCGGGCTCCCCCTAAGGAATCGAAAGCTTCAGATCACGGGGTGAAGATCAGGTTGGGGATGGTATCGGCTGCCGCCGTCGCCCCCAAATTGCGCAGCGGACTGCCCCCCACAGCCACATCAACCGCCAGGGGGTAGGCGGAACCTGCATTCAACGCCAACCCCGAAAGGCGGTAGTGGCCACCGCCCAACTCGACGACGATGGCGCCGGAAGGGGGGGTAATCACCGCACCGGTCACGCCGGGGAAGGACATCATCATCATGGCGGGGGTGGTAATGAACAGATCGACGGTCCCTGCAACGGCATCATAACCGTCGAGCCAAACCTGGTAGCTGGTAGTCCGGTTGATGCTGTCTTTAGGTTTAACCACCGCAACCGAACTCATCGGCATGCCCATCATCGCCACGGTGGGGTTGAAGTGGGCCACGGCGCTGTTGCTGCCGTCGCTGACCGTCACGGCAACGTCCCACAGCCCCATCCCCGCCCCCGAGGCCATCAGGTAGTACAGGTCGACATCGAAGGCCCCAACAACCGTGGCATCGGGGACCACCGCCCCCATGGGGCAGGCATGGGTCATGGTCGGCATGTGCATCACGGGAGCAACCGTCACGGTATAACCCGAGGTCAGGGCGGCGCCGGTATTGGGGTCGCTCAAGGCAATACGCTGGGTCGTCTTGCCGGTGAAGGGGATGTTGGTCATCGGCAGGATGGTCGACAGGGTCGAGAAGCCGACCGCCACCTGATTCAGCCCGACGGTGACCACCCGACTGGATACGGAGCCATCCATGGGGGGGGGCAGATTGTTGGCGTTGCCCGCCGCGCTTCCACCCGAAAACTGCGCCTGGGCTCCGACGTAACTGCTCCACATGGTGGTCGGCAGAGTGGCCGTTCCGGCAACGACCGGGGTTAAGCCGTTCATCCCGTCCAAGGTGCCATCGAGCAGGTCGGTGGCCAGGGCGGCGGGCAGATCGGCGATGGCGTTGCTCGTCAAACCCAGGTTGGCGGCCAGCTGACTGTAGGCGCCAAGCTGAAACGAGGCGGCGCGGGAAAGCTGCTGATCGGCGGCGGCCAGGGCGGCAACAGCGGCCGGTTCGGTCTGGGTCGGATCAAAGAGCAAAGCATGGTGATTCAAGGGGGCACCAAAGACGCCGCTGAATATGGCGTCGGCCTCGGCCATCGTCTTGCCCTGCTGGATCAACTGGTAATGCACGGTGCTTTCGGGGGTCACTGCCAATCCGGTCATCGTAACGCCGGCGCTGACGTGACCGGCGTCGAGCACCAACCCCAGGGGATTGGCCGAGGTCAAGGTGACTAGGTTGCCCGAGATTTCGTCGGTGTAGGTGCCGGTGACCTCAAGGGTCAGCTCATTGGCCAAAGCGCTATTGGGGATATCGAGGCTGAACACCCCGTTGTTGATCGTCCCGCTGGCCACCTGGGTGCCGCCGTCGAGCACGCGGATGGTGCCGCTGACCGGACCGGCCATGGCCGAGCCCGCCACGGTGGTGGAGGTACTCGATCCGCTGCCGTTGTTACTTGAGGTGCTGCTGGCGCCGAAGGGGTTGTTACAACCGACCAAGGTGACCGAAGCGGCAAGAAGCAGGGGAAGGGCAGTACGGGAGAAGGTCATGAGGGCCTCGCAAAGGGTCGGAGAAATCCAGTCCCACTGTGCGAGCAGGTTCGGTGCCACTCGGAATCTTCGATAAAACCTTGAAAATTCAACAATCTAAACGTTCGGTCATTTTTGCGGGGGTTCTCGATGGCGCCATATGCCGCACATGAAACGCGGCATATGGCGCCATCGCGGCACCTCTGGCGAACAACCTCGGCCCGATCCGGGCCTCCTACCGCCGAACCCCGTCCGCAATCCTCACAACTGCACGATGTTCGGATCGATCACCTCTTTATAAACCCCCCGCGCATCGAAAATCAGCGGGGCGTGGGTGCGGATCGCCTCCCAATCGAACACCTTGTGGGCGGTGGTGACGATGACCACCTCTTGTTCACCCAGCAGTTTGGGGGTCAAGGGGGTGGAATCGACGAAATCCCCCTGTGCATTTTTGAAGCGGGGGGCAAGCGGGTCGTTGAAGCTCAGGACCGCCCCCATCTTGGCCAGCCGCTCCCAGAGCACCAGGGCGGGCGATTCGCGCAGGTCGTCCACGTTGGGTTTGTAGGCCACGCCGAGCAGCAAAATCCGGCTGCCCTTGATGCACCTGCCCCGCTCGTTGAGCAGGTTCATCAGTTTGTGCACCGCGAATTCGGGCATGTTGTCGTTGATGTCGCTGGCCAGCTCGATGAAGCGGTTGTAGTAGCCGAAGAACTTCGCCTTCCACGACAGGTACATGGGATCGAGCGGAATGCAGTGGCCGCCGATGCCGGGGCCGGGGTAGAAGGGCATAAACCCGAACGGCTTGGTCTTGGCCGCCTCGATGACGTGCCACATGTTGATCCCCATGCGGTCGGCCATGATGGTCAGCTCGTTGACCATGGCGATGTTGACGGCGCGAAAGGTGTTCTCCAGCAATTTGACCATCTCGGCCTCCTCGCTGGTCGCCACCGGCACCACCGTATCGACCGCCAGGGGGTAGAGGGCGCAGGCCAACTCACCCGAGGCGGTCGAGACCCCGCCGATCACCTTGGGGGTGTTGCGGGTTTGGTACTGAGGGTTGCCCGGATCGACCCGCTCGGGCGAAAAGGCGACAAACAGGTTGTCGTCCAGCACCAGCCCCTCCTCCTCCATCGGGGCCAGCACCAGTTCCCGAGTGGTGCCGGGGTAGGTGGTCGATTCGAGCACCACCAGCAGCGGCGCCAGCTCAAGCCCCCGCTCGCGACGGCCCCGAACATAGGCCCGGACCCCATCCATGGCCGAAGCGATGTAGGCGACATCGGGCGATTTGCTCTTCGACAGTGGGGTGGGCACCGCAATCGAGATGGCATCGATGGCAAGCTCGACCGGCAACGCGGTGTACCCCTTGAGTTTGCCGCTGCCGACCACCTCTTGAAGACGCTTTGAGGCTACGTCGAGGATGTAAGACTCGCCCCGCGCCACCGCCTCGATTTTGCCCGAGTCGATGTCGACCCCGACCACGTTCAGCCCCTCCTCGGCGAACTCGACCGCCAACGGCAGCCCCACGTAACCCAGGCCGATAACCGCCACGGTCAGGTCGCGGTTGTCGAGACGGGTTTTCCAGTTTTGGACGACATCCATCGAAAGGCTCCTTGGATGGGAAGTAGATCAACAGGGCGGTGATTATCAGCACCCAGCGGGTGTGGCACCATAGCGTCAGCGAATGAACAGCCCTCGAACATTCGGCGCCGCCGCGCCAATCCTAGTGAAAGTCTGACCCATGAGCCAACCCGCGGTCGCCCTGCGCGACCTTTATAAAACCTACGCCGGACGCGCCGTGGTCGATGGGGTCAGCCTCGATATCCCCACCGGCCGCTGTTTTGGCCTGCTCGGCCCCAACGGGGCGGGCAAAACCACCACCTTCCGCATGATGACCGGCCTAACCCCCCCCGACGGGGGGGAGGTGACGATTCTGGGCATCCGCCGCACCGGGCTCGACTTCCCCTTGCGTCACCGCATCGGGGTGGTGCCACAGCAGGACAACCTCGACCCCGATCTGACGGTGCGGCAAAACCTCGACGTTTACGGCAGCTACTTCCGCATTCCCACCCCAGACCGGGGGCCGCGCATCAACGATCTGATCGCCTTCGCCCGGCTCGAATCCCACGCCGAGCAACCCATCGCCTCGCTTTCGGGGGGGATGCAGCGGCGGCTGACCATCGCCCGCGCCCTGATCAACCAACCCGACATCCTCATCCTCGACGAGCCGACCACCGGCCTCGATCCCCAGGTGCGCCACCTAATTTGGCAGCAACTGCGGCTGTTGCGGGCCGAGGGGATGACCCTGCTGCTGACCACCCACTACATGGAGGAGGCGGCCCAACTCTGCGATACCGTGGCGGTAATGGACGCAGGAAAAATCCTCGACCAGGGGACTCCGCTGGAGCTGATCGCCCGCCACGTCGAGGCCGAGGTGGTCGAGGTGCGCGAATACAGCGGCGACGAGCTCCCCTTCGGACCGATGGAGGGGGTGCGGACCGAACGGGTGGGCGACACCCTGTTTTGCTACACCGCCGACGAGCGGGCGCTGCTGGCGGCCCTTTCGAGCATCGGCAGCCTGACCTACCTGCACCGCCCCGCCTCGCTGGAGGATGTCTTCTTGAAACTGACCGGACGGGATCTGCGCGAATGAGCCTGCCTTTACCTTCAGCCGCCGCCGTCGCCGTGTGGCGGCGCAACATTCTGGTCTGGCGCAAGCTGCTTGGACCCAGCCTGGTCGGCAACATGGGGGAGCCACTGCTCTACCTGGTGGCGCTCGGCTTCGGCATGGGGGGGCTCATTCAAGGGGGGATCGGGGGGGTCGATTACATCGCCTTCCTGGCCGCCGGGCTCTTTCTCGCCTCGGCCATGAATTCGGCCGCCTTCGAGGGGACCTACTCCGCCTTCACCCGGCTGACGGTGCAAAAGACCTACCTCGCCATGATGGTGACCCGCCTGACCATGGCCGACGTGGTCTGGGGCGAGGTGCTGTGGTGCGCCAGCAAGGGGGCCATTTCCAGCGCCTTTGTCTTGCTGGCCGCCATCCTCCTGGGGGTCGTCTCCCCCTCACCCGGCGCCGTGGTGTTGCTGCTATTGCTGGCGCTGCTGACCGGTCTGCTTTTTGGCACCCTCTCCATGACAGTCACGGCGTTGGCCCCCTCCTACGATTTTTTTATGTACTACTTCACCCTGTTCATCAGCCCGATGTTCCTGTTTTCGGGGGTTTTCTTCCCCCTAACCGGAATGCCCGAGATGGTGGCGGCGGCGCTCGCTTGGCTGCCGCTGTCGGGACTGATCGAAATCGGTCGCCCCTTGATGTTGGGGCTGCCGCTGCCCGAGACGGGGCGGATCGTTGGGGCGTTGATCGAGGTGGGGGTGCTGACCCTGGGGATGGGAACATTGGCTGCGGCGTTGCTGGAGCGGCGGTTGGTGCGGTAGGCGGCGGGCCTCTCGGGCGCCTCTAAAAACCGACTTCTTGGCGGTATTTAGAGGCGCCCTAAGTGACCCTTAATCCACCACTTCTATAACAACGTGAATCACCCCCGCCCCCGTATTCCCAATCTGACTGAATGCCGAGCGGCTCAGGTCCACGACGCGCCCCTCAACGAACGGGCCTCGGTCATTCACCCTTACAATGACGCTTTTTCCGTTTTCTACATTGGTGACCTTAATTCTGGTGCCGAACGGCAGCTTTTTGTGTGCAGCAGTCATGGCCGCCTGATCAAATCTCTCCCCGTTGGCGGTGAGTCTGGACTGGTACTTCATGGCATAAAAAGAGGCCCCGCCTGTTTCGGTATAACTAGAGCCAGTGTTGGCAATGCCCCCGCAACCCGACACCAACAGCAGCGCCAATAAGGCAAAGAATGGACGGGTCAAAATTGAAGGTTTCATGGTTTTTGGTCCTGATTGATCCAAAATATTGAAGCCGTGCGGCGCGCACGCAGCACAGCGAAGAAAGTCGGCCATAACCGCCCTTAGGGGCGACGCGACGAAGCCTATCGGCATGAACCTGGGCGGAGAGTGTACAGCCTTGATATGCGGGCGCATCACACCCTGCCCCTTTTTCCGCACCGCCCCTCGAACGTAATCCCCCATCCCCTGGCCCTGCTACACTGTCGATCCTATTCAGACAACCATTTGGACCCTCATGAATTACCGCCACGCCTACCATGCTGGAAACTTCGCCGATGTGCTCAAACACGGAGTGCTGACCCAGCTCATCGTCGGTTATTTGCGCAAAGACAAACCCTTCGCCTACCTTGACACTGAAGTGGACCCCAAAAACTGGACAGTAGGTTTTGTTAAGACCGAGGGGGCATGATTGGCGAGAGCGAGGAGCCAAGCGATGTCCGGGAAACACAAACGGCACAGTGCGCAGTTCAAGGCGAAGGTGGCGCTGGAGGCCCTGAAGGGGGTAAAACCACAAGCGAGTTGGCTAGTGAACACCAAATCCACCCGGCGCAGATCAGCCAGTGGAAGAAGGTGGCCATGGAGGGGTTGTCGACCCTTTTTGAGCGTCCAGGCAGCAAGCCGT
>MNWR01000091.1 GCA_001872725.1 Proteobacteria bacterium CG1_02_64_396
GCGCGGGTGGGGGAGGGGGGGTGGGTTTTCACCTGCGGCGGCATCGGCCCGACCCCCGACGACCTGACTCGTCAGTCGGTGGCCGAGGCTTTTGGGCGACCGCTGGTGCGCTTTGCCGAAGCGGTACGGATGATGGAGATGTATCGCGGGGGACCGGTCTCTGAGATGGCCCAGAAGATGGCCGATCTACCCGAGGGGAGCCTGCTTCTGGCCAACCCCACCGGCGGGGCGCCGGGATTTCAAATCGAGCGGGTGGTGGTCCTCCCTGGCATTCCCCAGGCGATGGAGGCCATTGTTCAGCCTGTTCTCGACAGCATTCAGGCACCGACGATCCACACCCAAGAACGGCTGACCCGCCTGTTTGAATCGGTGTTGACCCCCGCATTCGAAGACTTTGTCGCGAGCTACCCCGAACTCGATTTGGGATCCTACCCGCAGACCAAGGGGGTAAAGGGAACCTTGATTCGGGTTAGCGCCACCGACGCTTTGCGTTTGCAGCAGGGGTGGGATTGGTTGATGGCCCAGGTCGACGCCCTTGAGGGCTCCTCAGCCGCCGACGCCTGCTGAGGTTGCCGCCATCTGGCGATGATCGCGCATGATGGTTTGCCGCTGGACGAACACCATCAGCACTACCGCCATCACCGCCCCCGACATCACAAACGTACGTTCCCCCAACCCTGCGAACATCATCCCCCCCAAGACCGGCCCAACCACGCGACCCAAAGCGCTGAGAGACTGAAACAGCCCCAGCATCGTCCCCTGATGGTCGGGATCGCTGTTGAGCGAAACCAGGGCCGAAAAGGTTGGATTCACCAGGCCCATGCCAAAAGCGATGGGGATCAAAAGCAGGTACAGCGCCGTTTGGTTATGCCACAGCGACAACAAGCTCAGACCCGCAGTCATCAGTGCCAACCCAATCCGCGCCGCCTTTTTTTCACCCCATTTGGGGACCACCCGCCGCACCATCCCCCCCTGAACCAGCACAATCAACACACCGACGTAGGCAAACACCCACCCGGCGTCCGCCATGGTCCAACCGAACTTCGCCTCGCCCCAGAGCGGCAAAACCACCTCGAAGGCGGCAAAAGCGGCGATCACCAGGAAGATCATGCCGCTCAAGGCCAACACCGCCGGATATCGCATCGCCTCTTTCCAAGGGGCCAAACTTAGGGGGTGGATCCACGCCTTGGCGGTCGGCAAACCATGTACTCGGGTTTCTGCCAAGAAGAACAGGGCAAAAATCAGGTTCACAGCGCTTAACACTGCGGCGGTCAACGGCGCGGCGGCAATGCCGCCCCACTGGGAAAGTACCCCACCCAGTGCCGGACCCATGACAAAACCGAGGCCGAAGGCCGCGCCGATCATTCCCATCCCCGCAGCCCGTTTTTCGGGGGGGGTAATGTCGGCCACGATGGCCTGGGCGGTGGCGATGTTGGCCCCCATCACGCCGGCCACTGCCCGGCTCACAAAGAGCACCATCAACGATTCGGCCCAGCCGTAGACGGCATACGAAATCGCCGATCCTGCCAGGCCGATCAACAACACCGGTCGCCGCCCCCACCGATCCGACATCCGCCCCCAGAGCGGCATGAACAAAAACTGCATCAGGGAGTAAATCCCCATCAACCAACCGATCTGGACGGGAGTGGCCAAGAAGCGAGGGTCGCTTGCATACAGCGGCATGAGGGGCAGCACCATGCCGAAACCGATCAGATCGAGCATCACGGTGACAAACACGATGCCCAAACTTGCTTTGCGTTTCATTCAATACTCCGCTGTTTGGCGGGGGAGGGGCGGGGAGGATACGCAGGCTAAAATCCGATCACAACACTCGGGTATCATCGGGCCCCGAATTTCACGGCGGACCACCGGGGTAGGAACATCCCGGTACGCTCGCGATAGGGGCCATAGGTTTGCCCGAACCGCTGCATCAGGCGGCGCTCCTCGAAGAGGGCCCCAACCACGAGATAGAGGGAAATCATGGTGGCCGAAACCAGCTGATCGGCCTCCAGAGGTCGGCCCCAAACCAGAACCAAACCGGCGGTGTACAGGGGGTGACGAATCCAGCGTAGCGCCCCCTCTTCAACAAACCGATCAGGTACATTCAGATTGCGGGCCCGCCACTGCTTGGTTCCGGCAAAGTGGCTCAGGTCGTAACGTCTCAAGGTATCGAGGAACAAGACGAGGGCGGCCACATCGGCGATCATCACCGCCCAACCCCAGGGGGGGGACCAGGGATCCCAAGCCCTCGGGGTCGGGGTGAAGTATTCCAGCCCCAACAGGGCCGCCACCGCCACGGTCGAAACCCCATTGAAAATCAAGCGATAGGCCGGCGCCCAGCGCGGTGCATGGAGCACCATCCACCGTTTGGGACCGTTTCCGGCCGCCCAGGAATGGGACAACCCAAAGGCCAGCCAGCCTGCCACCAGACCGATTTCATGACCCAGCATAACCATCCCCCACAAGCGTTCGATGCGGCCTCTGCCTTACTGGCTTGGTACGACCGGGGTCACCGCGATCTGCCATGGCGGCATACACGCGACCCCTATGCCATCTGGGTTTCAGAAATCATGTTGCAGCAGACCCAGGTTGCCACGGTCCTGGATCGATTTCCCCGTTTTATGGCCCGGTTTCCCATCGTGAATGCCTTGGCCGCAGCCGACGAGGATGCGGTTTTGCACGAGTGGGCGGGTCTGGGGTATTACCGCCGAGCGCGACTGCTCCACCGGGCGGCTGGGGAGATCGTCCGCACCTGGGGCGGTTCGTTCCCAGACTCGGTGGCAGCACTTTCTTCGCTCCCCGGAGTGGGGCGTTCGACGGCGGGCGCCATTGCCGCCATCGCCTTCGCTCTGCCGGCCCCAATTCTCGACGGAAACGTGCGCCGGGTACTGACCCGGCAGCTTGATCTCGATCTTCCTGCCGACCGAGGGCGTGGGCTCGACCTGCTGTGGCGTGAGGCGCAGGCCCGAACCTCGGTGGAGAGACCAGGCGATTACACCCAGGCGATTATGGAGTTGGGAGCCACCCTCTGTTTGCCCCGCCAGCCCCGCTGCATCGATTGCCCCTGGTGTTCCAGTTGCCTGGCGCTGCTGCGCCAAACCATCCTTCAACGTCCAGTACGTGGCAGCGCCCAAAAGGTGCAAGAGGAGGTTTGGCATCTGCTCCTTGCCGAACGCGATGAGGGGGTGATTCTGACCAAACGACCGGCTCATGGTATCTGGGGTAGCCTCTGGTCGCTGCCGGTGCAAAACGATCCGCCCCTTCCCCCTTTCGAGATTCTCGGAACCATCTCCCATCGCCTGACCCATCGTCTGCTCACGCTAATCCCCTATCGGGTCGAGGATGCCCCCGGTACCCTCATCCCTTGGGGGGAGGTATTGTCCCTCGGGCTGCCACAACCGGTCGGCCGATTGCTGCGCCGTCATTTTCCCCATCGTTTTAGCCCATCCCACCCGGCGGAATCTTCATGAGTGATTGGCTTTACCTGACCCTGGCTTTGGCGCTTGTAGCGGCCAACGCCTTTTTTGTGGCGGCTGAGTTCGCCATGGTCTCCACCGGTCTTGCCACCATTGAAACCCGGATTGCCGATGGGGTGCGTCTGGCTCGGGTGGTGCAGTACCTCAAATTCAGGCTTGATGAGGCGTTGGCCGCCTGCCAACTGGGGATCACCTTTGCCTCGTTGGGGCTGGGCTGGGTGGGGGAACCGGCGATGGGGCATCTGCTGGCCGAACCGCTTCAGCGCTTGGGCTACGCAGAATCGACCACCCACACCATCGGTTTTTTACTCGCCTTCGGCCTGATTTCTGGGGTGCACATCGTGGTGGGAGAACAGGCACCCAAGGTTTTTTCGATCCGCTTTGCCGCCCGTACCGCCGAGATCGTCGCCCTGCCTCTGTTGGCCTTCATTTACCTGATTTACCCCTTCATTCGGCTGCTCAGCATCACCACCACCCTGGTCCTGCGCCCGTTTGGGTTTAAGCCGGGGGTTCACTCGGCCCACATCCATTCCACCGATGAATTGCAGCTGTTGATTGAACAAAGCGCCGACATCGGCCACCTGCCCCAAGAGGAACACCGGGTGATCGCAGGCGCCCTCGAAATGGGCTCGATCACGGTTCAAGAGATCATGGTCGCCCGCCCCGATGTCACCTACCTGACCACCGACATGAGCTGCGAGGCGGTTTCAAAAACCATCCGCACCCATTGGCATGCCCGCTATCCCCTGTTCGACCTTGAGGAACGGGCGGTTGGGGTAGTCGCCACCCGCGATTGGATCAAAGGGGGGGAGCAGGGGGAGGATCTGGCCGCCTTGATCGACCAGGCCCCTTTGTTGATCCCTGAAACCCTGCCGGTCGACGAGGTGATGCGCACCATGCAAAAGGCCAGCGCCACGATGGCGATTGTCATCGACGAATATGGCGATTGGACCGGCTTGGTCACCTGGCGCGACCTGTTCGAATACTTCACTGGGGTCCAGGCCGACGAGGAGGAGGAGGAGGGGCCCTCCCTCACCGAGCTGGGACAGGGGGTGTGGGAGGCGGCCGGATGGGTGGCTCTTCGGGATGTGGAGCGGGCACTCGATTGGGAGGTTGAGGCCCTACAGGCCAACACCGTGGGGGGGGCGATCATGGAGCGGCTTGGCCGGATTCCCCTGGCTGGGGATGTGGTCGAATTTGCCCCGTATCGTTTCACCGTCTTGCGGATGGATCACCTCCGGGTCGACCGCCTGCGCATCGAACGACTGCCTGAGGAATCCTGATCGTGATGCCCTTTACCCCCAAGGACCCCTTCGATCTTTTGCCTCAAATCTCTGAACGGGTGCAGCGCCGTCATCCCTTCTCGGTGATGGCCCTGCTCTCCCCCCTGCATCCAGCCGACATCGCTCGGATCATCGCCGACCTCGACGCCGATGACCGGGCCTGGGTCGTCGAGATTCTGCCCGACGAAACCCGGGGCGAGGTGCTGCTGGAGCTGGCCGAGGGGCAACGGGAAGACCTGCTCGAAGATATGAGCGAGGCTTCGATTTCGGGCGCCTTGGTCCACCTGGATTCGGACGACGCCGCCGACCTTCTTCAAGAACTCGACGACGATCTTGCCCAGAAGATTGTCTCTGAGATGGATGCCGCCGACCGGCGCGAGGTCGAGCATCTGCTCGGCTACGCCGAAGACACTGCGGGCGGATTGATGCAGGTCGAACTGTTCAAGGTGCGCGAGGACTGGCCCCCCGAAAAGGTGATGGAGGTCTTTCGCCGCTTTGGTCGTCAGGTCGACCGCATCCACACCATCTTTTTGGTCGACGACGATAACCACCTGAAGGGCAAGCTGTCGTTTCGACAATTGATTCTGGCCGAACCGGGACGACCCGTTCTCGAATTCGCCGATGTCGACCCGGTGCGGGTTCTGCCCGAGGTTGACCAGGAGGAGGTCGCCCGCCTGTTCGAGAAATACGATTTGGTCAGTCTCCCGGTGGTCGACGCGACGGGTCACCTGATTGGACGGATCACCTCGGACGACATCTTCGACGTCATCACCGAGGAGGCGAGCGAAGACATCTACCGTCTGGGCGGCGTCGAGGGGGACGATCTTGAAGACGCGGTGTTGCCGACGGCGGCCCGACGCGGTGCCTGGCTTTTTCTGAACCTGATTACCGCGATCAGCGCCTCATACGTCATTTCTCTGTTCGAGGCGACCTTGGCCCAGGTGGTGGCGCTGGCGATCTTGATGCCGATTGTCGCCTCGATGGGGGGCAACGCCGGGACTCAAACCCTGACCGTCATTGTGCGCGGCTTGGCGCTGGGCAGGATCACCCCCCGCAATGCCATGCCGTTGGTCGTCAAACAGGTGGGAGTGGGGATGGTCAACGGGCTGGCCTTTGCCCTGGTGCTGGGTGTGGTGGCCAGCTGGTGGTTCCCCGACCTGGGCAGCCGCTTGGGGGTGGTGATTGGACTTGCGATGATGATCAATCTGTTGGTCGCTGGGCTGGCCGGAAGTCTGATCCCGCTGGCGCTGAAAAAGATGAACATCGACCCGGCACTTGCTTCGGGCATTCTGCTCACGACCCTGACCGACGTCATCGGGTTCTTCGCCTTTTTGGGACTGGCCCAGACGATGTTGCTTGGGTCGTGAGCAATCGCTAACTTTCGACGTGTTTGGATTGTTTTCAAACCATTGTAAAATAAAGAAAATATTAGAATCGTCGCGTTTTGAGGGGCTCAAAATCTTTTCTGAAGGGGTCAGCTCGGTCCAATCGAGCCGATAGGGGGTAGTTCCAGGACCGCCTTGACCCGAGAAACCCGCTCCCACTGCCGAGAATGCTCTACCAGATGTTGGGCCTGGGTTTGGGCCTGTTCGATGGTCCAAGTCGGGTTGACCCTCAGGTGCAGATCGATCTCCACCTCTCCCCCGAGGTAGTGCAGCGTCACATCCACCACCTCAAGACCGTCGATCGATACCATGGCGGCAAACCGGCTTTTGTATTCCTCGCGGCTGGGGAGGATCGCCACCCCGACCACATCTTCTTCAGGATCGATGTGGACCATCACGTCGCTCACAGTGGGGACCTTCTGCACGATGGTCCGTCGCACCCGCTCGGCGATCTGATGCCCCTCCGAAACGCTGATGCGGTCCGGCACTTGAACATGCACATCGACCAACACCTCGCTGCCCAAGCGGCGGGCCTTGAACATGTGCAAGTCGACCACCCCAGCAACCTCGGCGATCTCACGTTTGATCTCTTGGCGTAGCCCCTTCTCGACGCTGGCGTCGGTCAGATCGCGAAACCCCTGAAGTCCGATGGATCCCCCAACGTGAACCACAATCCCCCCCACCACCACACCGGCGATGGCGTCAAAGACCGGGTACCCAAACAGCCCCCCTACGATCCCAGCCATGGCCCCCACCGACGACAGGGCGTCGGAGCGGTGGTGCCAGGCGTTGGCTTCCAGGCTTTTGGAATGAAGCTTTCGGGCCACCCGCACCGTGTAGTGGTAGAGCCATTCCTTGCTCACGATTGAAACGAGGACAATCCACAGGGTGAGGGTGTGGGGCTGGACCAGATCGCCCCGACCGATGTGGGTCAGGGCGTCGGCGATCAAACCGATGCCTACCCCGACCAGAATCAGGGCGAGCACCACCTGACCTACGGTTTCGAATTTGCCGTGGCCATAGGGATGGTTTTCATCCGCCTCGGCCCCACCGATTTTGTTGGTGACCAGGATGACCCCGTCCGAAAGCAGATCCGATAGCGAGTGCAGCCCGTCGGCGACCAGCGCGGTGGAGTGGCCCATGACACCGCCGACGGTTTTTCCCAAGGCGAGCAGGGTGTTCAGCCCCGCGCCGACCCAGGTCACTCTGGCGATTTCACGGGCCCGCTCCTGCCGCTGTGTCCCCATCAGGGCGCGCTCGGCGAGATCTACCTGGTGGCGATGGCTGCTCAACCCGCCCCTCCAATCTGAACCACGATGCGCACCGAACGCCCATCAACCTGCTGTTCAATCACCTCATGGCCATGAATCCGACACCAGGCGGGAATGTCGACGGCGGCGCCCGGATCGCTGGCGAGAATCTGCAAGCGGCTGCCCGGCTGCATCTCTTTGACCCTCTTCTGGGTGCGAATGACCGGTAGTGGGCAGAGCAAACCCCGGCAGTCGAGCTGCTCCAGCTCAGAGGTACCAGTCATGGTCGACCTCCTCAGCGGGCAAAGGGGCGACCTCGCGGACAATCTGCTCCCCCGTTTTTCGGCGTAGGACGATGGCCACTGTGGCATCCCCGCGCCCCTTGCCGAAGCGGGCGGTGATACGCATGGCACGTTCAGCCTCTTCCTCACTTTCTAAATTGCCGTCCACCAGCACCACCGGGCCGGGGACCACCTCGGCGCGCAGGGTATCGAAGCGGTCGCTGTAGCCTTGCAGATAGTGGTTTTCCCCCTCTTCGCGTCCCACGATCAGCTTGTATTGGGGGTTGATGCGCAGGTGGCGCCCCACCTTCAGCAACACAATGTCGTCCATGGTGTAGCGGCGCGAACCGCGCACCTGCCACATGTCTTTCAACCGCCGGGCATAATTTTCATCGGTCAGAAAACAGCATCCCCCTGCCGGTTGGGGGAACTCCTTGATGTCGAACTGGCGGACCAGCGCCAGTTGAGGCTTGCGCGATCTTCCACCGATACGGCCCAGTTTGCTCCGGTCGACCCACCCTTTTTTTTCGGGCTCGGTTTCGGGCAGCAGCTGCGCCGAAAGGGGACGCAGCAGCCACCCCCTCATTTCGGCGTCTCGCTCGATCACCGGGAAGGTATCCCGACGCTGACTCATGGGGCGCTCCCCCAGCACCTCACCGGTGAAGACAAAATCGAACCCCATCGTCTCCATCATCTGTTTGGCCTTCTGCACCATAAAAATTTTGCAGTCTAAGCAGGGATTAACGTTCTTGCCGTAGCCGTAGCGAGGGTTGGTAACGATCTCAACGTAGTCCTCTGAGATATCCTCGATGTGCAGCTTCACTCCTAGCTGTTCGGCGGCCGCCAAGGCGTCGTGCTGCTTCATCGTCCCATCTTTGTTGCTGCGCAACGCCTGGGTGTGGCCGGTGACGCAAAATCCGGTGTAGAAGTTGACACATTCGACCTCGATCCCTTGATTTTGCAGCATACGCACCGCCAAGATCGAATCGAGCCCCCCGGATAGCATCCCCAGGGCTCGAATGGGGCGCTGCCCCTGGTGGGTGATGACGTCGTTCATATAAAACCTTCTTCGTTCAATCCGGATTGCTCCGGTAGCTCATAAATCGTGAGGTAAGCCGATGGACCCCATACATTCGAATCGACCCCGCATCTTGATTGTCGGGGCTGGTGGCGTTGGTGGCTACTTCGGCGGACGTTTGGCCCAACACGGTACAGCCGCGGTCACCTTTTTGGCCCGGGGGGCACACCTGCAAGCGCTGAAAACGGGGGGATTAACCCTGCACAGCATCGACGGTGACGCACACATCCCGGTCGATGCCAGGGAGAACATCGACGATCTCCCCCCGTTCGATGCGGTGGTCGTTGCGGTTAAACACCACCACTTACCTTCGGCCCTTCAGCGCATCGCCCCCGCCATCGGCGCTCAGACGGTGGTGATTCCGCTGCTCAACGGCATCACCGCCACCCCAACCCTACAACGCCGTTTTCCTCATGCCACGGTTTTGGGCGGCATCGCATTCATTGGCTCGCGGGTGGAACAACCTGGGGTCATTGGCCACACCGCCGCTGGAAGCCTCACCCTGGGGGTTTGGCCGGCGGGGGAGGGGTCTTCGGTCGAACGCTGGCTAACCCTGATGCAACAGGCGGGGATTGCGGCCCATCGCAGCCGCAACATCCAGCAGGCTGCCTGGAAAAAGATGGTCTGGAACTGCGGCTTCAACGCCTTTACCTGTTTAACCGGGCAGTGGGTCCACGAACTGCTGATTCACCCCGAGCAGGTCGACACGGTTCGCAGCGCCATGATTGAGACCATTGCAGTGGCCCGTGCCCAAGGGGTTCGGATTGAGGATACCTTTGCCGATCAAACCCTGGAGTCCACCCGCACCGGGGGCGCCCACGTGAAAACATCGATGTTGCAAGACAGGGAGGGGGGCAAACCGTTGGAACTCGATGCCATGAACCGGGAGGTGGTCCGACTGGGGCGTGCCGCCGGAATCCCCACCCCGGTCAATCAAACCCTATGCGCTCTACTTGCGCCTCTTGAGCGCGGGGATTAACCCACCTTACGAAAGCGGGCCGAGAAGAAGCCGTCCATCCCCCCCTCGACCAAAGGCGAACGGAACATGCCGCTGCGCATGGGCAACCCCAATAAATCGGGCAAGGGGTCGAGCTTCAGATCGGGGATTTCGTGCAATGCGGTCCGCACCACCTCTTCGTCCTCCTCTTCAAGGATTGAGCAGGTGCAATAGACCAGAACCCCTCCCGGTTTAAGCAATGGTGTCAGCCCTTTGATAATGTGCAGGTTCCGCTCAAGGTAGGCGGGGATGTCCTCATCTTTCTTGAGCCACTTGCCATCGGGATGGCGCCGCCAGGTTCCTGAACCGGAGCAGGGGGCGTCCACCAAAATCCGGTCGAAGGTCGCCTCGGGCAGCAAGGGGTGGCGGGCATCGCCCCTAACCACCCGGACGATTTTTTCTCGTGCGGCCAGCTCTTCAAGGCTTTGCATCCGCTCGCGTTTAAATTCCATCGCCACCACGCTCCCCTGACCCCCCATACGCTGCACCATATCTTCGGTTTTTCCCCCAGGCGCGGCGCAGGCATCCAGCACCCGCTCCCCCGGTTGCGGATCGAGAAAGGTGGTGACGATCTGAGCCGCCTCGTCCTGAATGCGCCACCACCCCTCTTCAAAACCGGGGATCTCCTGTACCGCCCCGCGAAACTCGGGAAGGATCAAAGCAAAAGGCGCCCAAGGGCTGAACACCGATTTAATCCCTTTGGCCGCCAACTGCTCCCGCACAAACGGACCCTCGACCTTTCGGGTATCCCATCGCAGGGTGAGGGGGGCTCGGGTTTGCATCCAGCGTAACGTCGCCTCTAAGTCTTCGGGATGGCGTCCCGTTGCCTGACGTTTGATCCGCCGCACAAACCAATCGGGAACGCTGAAACGTTCTGCCAGGCGAGGCGGTTCTGGGTGGCGCTCTTCGGCGGCAAACCGGCGTAGCAGCGCATTGACCAGGTTATGGGGCAACCGCAACCCACTGGCCAAATCGACTGCAGTCGACACTGCGGCGTGAGGAGGGATGCGGTCGGTGAAGGCCATCTGGTATATCCCGATACGCAGCACCTGACGCAGGGCATAACCCACCTCGTCATCATGCAAAGGCTTGCTGAGCAAGCGGTCGATCTGCCAATCGATCCAACTACGCCAACGGACCACGCCACTGACCAGTTCCCGGAAGAGCCCTTGATCTTTTGAAGACAATCCCGCAGGAGGAAGCACCCCCAAGCGGCGACCCCGATCAACCTCTTGCAATACCTGGAATGCGTGCCAGCGCGGATTGCGCCGATCCGCCGCGTCCTGTTTTCCCACAATCAACCTCGATGTTTCACGTGAAAACTTTTGATAAGTCGGTTTGAAACAGCCTGTACACCCAACCAACCATGTCATCAACTCCCGATCTCTTGGGTGTACATGGATGAGTTCGGTTTGGTTTTCAGTAACTTGGATGCTCTTTCAACAGCCCTTTCCATGCCTAACTACTATTCCTATTTCTTTAAAACCTTCTTTATAGACGAAAACCCTTTGACCAACTCCGCGCACAACCATTTTCCTCCCGGATTGAAGAGGTAGCCTCAAGACTCCAACCAACGCACCGCCCAGTCCCTCGCCATATCGACAAACCCTAAATCGCCCCAAGTCACCATCAGCAGGGTCATGCCGATCAAAAACTGAGCGACAGCCAACGCGGGATTAAAGAAAAACCTCAGGTAGGGGTTCCCAGGTTGGATCAATTCCTTATAGCCCCGATAGAGACTGACCAAAACGAGCGTCAGCCACATCAGTAAAGCAGTTGCGACCAACGCGACGAATGCAACACCACCCTCAATCACCAATGAAATCCCAGGGATCTGCACGAGTCGATCATCCTGCCAGCTGTTCCAAAAAAAACTCAATGGGGCCAATGCGGCAAATCCCAACGCAGTCCATGGACCGGGTACTAAAAGAACCAGAGGAATCATCAAAGATGAGCGTGCAGCAGAGGGGACACTCGCCCCGGGTCTCACCTCAAGTTTCATCACGGCCATGATGCCGACCCACCATGTCAGTGCCAACATGGTCCCTAGATGAGCCTGCAGCAACACTGATGTCGGTATTTCAAGAATGCCCCACAAGGTGATCCACACACTGATGAGCAGGGGGTGCCATGCCCACCAAGCTCTGAATAGGCCCTTGGACAAAATCTCCCGGCCCATCCAAAAACTTGAGAGTAACCCGAATAAACTCATCCACTGCGCGGGCGTCCCCATTTCGATAAGTTCGTGGCAACCCACAATGGGGGTCACCCCCATGGCTACAACCACCACCCCCGCAACAGGCTGACTCTGAAAGCGCTTCCAAAAGCCATGAAAGGGTGGAAGGTTCATCAATCGCCACCAGGCCAATGCCAAGATGAACGCACCCACCTCGTCCTCTTCAAAAACACGACCCAACAAGATCAACACCACCACCTGAATGCCCCACGAAAAAAAGTCGTGGGTTGGGGTACGCGTCCCGAGATTCCAGTCAAACACGATGGCCAGTGCCAAAACAGAGACGGTGAGCCAAAGCGGTTGTTGAATCCCTAAAGCAACCATCGCGATGGCAAAGGCCCAGTTACCCGCAACACTGGTCATTGGGTGACTCAGGCCGCAAAACCGAATTCCCTCAAGCACTGGTATGGTCAGACTCCAAACCAAACCCAATGTGGTTAGAAACCAGAACGATTCGGGGTGGATGGTCCAAGAGGCCAGGGTTAGTTGGGGATCACAAAAGCTCCAGGTGATCCACCATAAGGCAACCGCCAAGCCATGCCCCATCCACCGCACGCGGTGATCGAGCCAGAAGATCTCAAAGAACCCGGCAAGAGCGGGAATCAACAAAAGGGGTAATCCCACCAAGTCGAAATTCAAGATTTCTTCCCCCGTGGAATGGATGCCAAGAGGGTTTTCCAACGGGCAATTTTGACTTCAACAGGTTCAGATGCATCGCGGTAGGAACGGTGATGCAGCGACGCAGGGGCTGGTCCCGATTGAGCGTTTTGGCTCGAACCGGTTTGGCCCAGTCGTGCTACCCGGTAGCGAAACCGCAATTCCGGCAAGCCCAACACCTGCCGAAACATCCCTTCAAGGGGTTGTAATTGGGTTCTCCAAGCAGGGTGATCGACCAATAAGGTCAGGGTGCCGCGATCAATCTGAAGGAAGCGAACATGAGGTTGTACTGAAGGGGGGAGGAGAGGGTTAAGTTGCCGTTTGGCCTTTAACAGAGCACCCACGGTGCCGAGCGCACCCTCACCGCTTGAGGTCAAAAGCCCCCCAATAGGTTGAAGTCCCCGACGGGTCGATTTCGGTTTTGACTTCATGCGTCTTCACTGGTGGTTAGGGATAGATGCCTAGGAGTCTGTCGGGCTTGAGCGTCCGTAGCGAGCCGAGTGGGGAATCGAGGCCAAATTTTCACGGTTTTGAGGATCATAGTGGTGGCTATGTGACGAAAAACCGGGGGAATTTGGACCGATTACCCGCCGGCGCAGTAGGACGATCTCAAGTCCGACAGACTCCTAGCCTCCCGCCAATGGCTACTCATCACAAGATACGTCCAAAAAAAAAGGGGCCAACAGGCCCCTTTTTTAATCCACAACCAGCGCTTGCTTAGTTGGAGCGACCATACTTGCGATTGAAACGGTCCACACGGCCAGCGGTATCAATCAGTTTCTCTTTGCCGGTATAGAAGGGGTGGCAAGAGGAACAGACGTCAACGATGAAATCGTCGCCGCGGGTTGAGCGGGTCTCAATCACGGAGCCGCAGGAACAGGTAACCGTGATGTCTTGATAGTTGGGATGAATATCCGACTTCATGGATAGATCCTCCTTTCGAGAGGCTTTGTAGGATGTCGCATAGAAAAAGGGGGCGGATCTTACTGATCCTCCATAGAGATTCAAGCTTTATAAAAAGTATCGTTTTAGGCGGTCCCACACAAACATCGTCGGACTACACCAACCCCACCCGAGCCATGTATCGTTAAGCAATATTTGGATTCATTGCTATGATTCATTCATGTTTCACGTGAAACGGGGGGTTCATGAAGATCATTAGTGTTGCCAATCAAAAGGGTGGGGTGGGAAAGACCACCAGCGCCATCAACGTGGCCGACGGTTTGGCCCGTGCCGGTTATCGCGTTGCCCTGGTCGACTTGGATCCCCAGGGGAATGCCACCACTGGATTGGGGGTTTCGAAAGAGAATGACCACCCCGGCACCTTTGAAACCCTGATTGGCGAGGTTCCTCTGTCCAAGGGTTTGATGGAGGTACGACCCAAATTGGAACTGCTGCGTGGCAGGGTCGACCTTTCGGGGTTTGAGACCATGATGGCCGGCCAGCAGGGGCGGGAGCGACGGCTCAAAACGGTGTTGGCCGAATACAGCGGCGATGCCGTCATCATCGATTGCCCCCCCGCGTTGAATCTGCTCACCCTCAACGCCTTTGTCGCCAGCCACAGCATCCTGGTCCCAGTACAAAGCGAGTTTTTTGCCTTGGAGGGCTTGGGTCAGCTGATGAAAACGGTTCTGAAGGTTCAGGAGCGTTTTAATCCCCAACTCGAATTGTTGGGGGTGGTGATGACCATGTTTGATGCCCGAAACAATTTAGCGGGCCAGGTACGCGATGAGGTGGCCCGGTTCTTCTCATCCAAGGTGTTCGAAACCCTGATTCCTCGCAACGTCCGGCTGAGCGAAGCCCCCTCGTTTGGAATGCCGATTCACGAATACGACCCAAAATCGAGCGGTTCGATCGCCTATGAGGCGCTGGTTGAAGAGATCGTCGCGCGACTGTTCAAGAGGAAATCCAAGTGAGTTCAACCAAAAACAAGGGGCCAATGCCGCGACGTGGTCTAGGCCGCGGTTTGGATGCATTGCTGGGCCCTACGGTTGAAACCAACCATCGGGCCGTGTCGGAACTGCCTGTAAGCGACATTGCCCCCGGTCGTTTTCAACCCCGTTCTTACTTTGACGAAGCCGAATTGGATGCTTTGGCGCAGTCGATTGAGGAACACGGCATCGTCCAACCCATTGTTGTGCGTGAAGCAATGAATGGGGGATATGAGATTGTTGCCGGTGAACGGCGTTGGCGGGCGGCCCAAAAAATCGGGCTATTGACGGTTCCGGTCATCATCCGGGAGATGACCGATCAGATGGCGCTGGCCATCGGTTTGATCGAGAACCTGCAACGGCAAGAGCTTAATCCGGTGGAACGGGGGGTAGGCATTCGCAGACTGATTATGGAGTTTCAGTTGACCCAGGAGCAGGTTGGTAAACAGTTAGGGATGAGCCGACCGGCCATCAGCAACCTGATGCGTCTGCTGACTCTACCCGAGGCGATTCAAAACCTGGTTCGGGATGGTTCGCTGAGTCAGGGTCATGCGCGGGCACTGCTCGGCATCGAGTCGCCCGAAGACCAAAAAGAGATGGCGCGAGTCTGCATTGACCAGAATTGGAACGTGCGTGTTCTTGAACGCAAGATTCAGCAATATCGAAAAACACTTGGGGATGAGACCTCAGCAGATCGCCCCGATTCGGGGATGAACGCGACCCAGCATCACGAACCCTGGATGCACCGTTTGGGTCAAGTGATGGCCCACAAGGGGATTGAGGTGGCCCACAAGGCCAAAAAGGGGGGTGTGCGGGAGGTGGTGCTGAAGATCCCATCGGACCAAGAACTTGAAGCGTTGATGGCCTGGATCGAACGGGCCGGCAGCCATTAACAACAAAAAGGGGCGCCCGATGGCGCCCCTTTTTGTTGTTAATGGCTGCCCCCGGTGTTACTCAGCGTGGCTGAAACCGTCGCAGTATGGGGGGGTCGTAGTATGACCGCAGTCGCAAGGCCAGCCAGTGTCCTGCTCCACGTCGTCGCGAGAGGCGCGACGGCGCTGGGAGCAGTCGACGACCGGTTGATACTGCAAGTCACAAAAATATTCGGGTTTCATGGCAACACCTCGGATGCATCCAATGAGAAGTTCATGGGCGCTGCATTGCCACGGCGCGTAAACGCCCCTCGATGTCGAATCCCCTTTCGAAGCGGGCGTAGCCATAGGATCCCCCCCGGACGATGAGTTCCTCTCCTTGACCGTCGCCGCACTCCAACGCCAGCCACCCTTGTGGCTGCAACACCCGAATCCCCTCACGCAGCAAACAATCCAGGTGATGCCACCCCTCGTTTGAGGAAAACAGGGCCAGATGGGGTTCGAAAGCGGCCACCTCTTTTTGCACCCGCGCATCGTCATGGGCGATGTAGGGGGGGTTGGAGACCACCAGTGAAAAGGCTTGATCACCTGCCCAATCGAGCAGCGATCCTTGAAGCCAGCAACAAGGTGCCTGCAAAGCAGCCCCGTTGGCGCAGGCCACGGCAATCGCTGCCGAACTGATGTCGCTGCCGACCACCCAGGCATCGGGCCGCTCCAAGGCTAGGGTGGCGGCGATAATTCCCGAACCGGTCCCGACGTCAACCACCCGGTGCAGGTCATGGCTGCGCATCAAACCCAAAGCCAGTTCCACCACCACCTCGGTATCGGGGCGGGGAATCAACACGGCGGGCGAAACATGAAAGGAACGGCCGAAAAACTCTCGCTCCCCGATCAGATAGGCGACCGGCTCCCCCTTCATGCGGCGACGAACCAGCAGGCGATACGCCTCACGTTCTTCGGATGACAAGGGGCGATCACGGTCGAGGTAGAGATCGAGTCGACGCAATCTTAGGGTGTGGGCGAGTAACAACTCACCGTCGAGGCGGGGGGTGTCGGAGCCGCTCTTTTCGAACAGTCGGGCAGCCTCCAACAAAATCGTTCGGATGGTCCAAAGGGGGGGATTCAAGAACGAGAACCCTCGGCCAGCGCCTCCTGGGCGTCGAGGAGAGGTTCAATCAAGGGGTCAAGTAGCCCTGAAATGACCTCGTCGAGCCGGTAGATGGTGACGTTGATACGGTGGTCGGTGACACGGTTTTGCGGGAAGTTGTAGGTACGAATCCGCTCGGAGCGATCCCCCGAGCCGACCTGAAGACGGCGCATTTCGGCCCGCGACGAATGGGCCTGCTCGGCGGCCCGGTCGAACAAACGGGCGCGCAGGATCTTCATCGCTTTGGCTTTGTTCTTGTGCTGCGACTTTTCGTCTTGGCAAATGACCACCACCCCAGTGGGAATGTGGGTGATGCGCACAGCCGAATCAGTGGTGTTGACGCTCTGCCCCCCGGGCCCTGAGGAGCGATAAACGTCGATGCGCAGCTCGTTGGGATTGAGTTCGACCTCGACCTCTTCCGGTTCGGGAAGCACCGCCACGGTGCAGGCGCTGGTATGGATCCGTCCTTGGTTTTCGGTCTCGGGAACGCGCTGCACACGATGAACCCCACTTTCGAACTGATAACGTTCGAAGGATCCACTGCCCTGAATCTGGATCACCGCTTCGCGCAGCCCCCCCACCTCGGTCGGAGCCATCTCCAATTCCTCAACCTTCAAGCCGTGTACTTGGGCATCGCGCACGTACATTTTGAGCAGATCGACAGCAAACAGGGAGGCCTCGTCCCCCCCGGTCCCGGCTCTGATTTCAAGAATGGCGGGGCGGTCGGCGAAAGGGTGACGCGGGCGCATGCTGCGTATCAGATCGCTGGCCAGTGCCCGGCGCTTTTGGCTTAGTTCCCCAAGCTCGAACTCGGCAAGTTCGACCATCTCCCCCGATTCGCTTGCGATCAATTCTTCGAGGTCGGCCATTTGGGCACCGAGCGACTGCCACTGTCGGAACTGTGCCACGAGGGGTTCCAGTTGGGCATGTTCACGGCTTAATGCGGTGAGTTTGGGGGGATCGGCGGCGATGATGGGATCGACCAAGGCCGCCTCAAGCTCGGCCAGGCGCTGGGCCATCTCTTCCAGGCGGCCAAGGGGCAGCGTGGTCATGAAAAGCCCCTTTAAGGTTGTTCCTGCAGATCTTCGGCGGTGGATTGCAATTGGGGATGGAGATCAAAAAGGGTTCTCACGCTGTCGAGCAGCAGCTCCCCATCGTCTCTTTTGGCCCCCTCGCGCAGGGCGATGGTCGGCTTGTGCAGCAGTTTATTCACCACGCGGCGGGTCATCCCTCTCATCGCCTCTTGTTGTGCCTCGTCGAGCTTGGCAAACCCCTTGTCGGCGGTCAGAGCATCAAGGGCATCCTGATGAAACCGCTCGCGCAGGGCGGCCAACATCGGGGTGAACTCCAGGGAGTCGATCCAGTGCAGGAAATTGCCAACCTCCTCCTCGACGATCTCCATCGCCTTGCGGGCCTCGTCCTCGCGCGCCTTGAGGTGATCGGCCACCACCGAAGACAGATCGTCCATGTCGTAACGGAAGACCCCGTCGATGTCGCTAACCGCCGGGTCGATGTCGCGCGGGACCGCAATATCGATAAAAAACATCGGTTTAAATCGGCGCTGTTTGAGGGAACGCTGCACCATCGTGGGGTAGATGATCGGCACCGGCGAGCCGGTCGAGGTGATGACAATATCGGCCTCGTGAAGCCGCGCGCCGATTTGATCCAACGCAAAGGGTTCGCCACCGAAGCGTTCGGCCAAATCGCGGGCGCGGGCCAATGTACGGTTGGTGATGAGAAAACGGGTGGCGCCCGAGGCTTTAAGATGCGTGATGGCGGTTTCGCACATCACGCCAGCCCCGACGACCAAAATGGTGCGCCCGGCAAGATCGCCGAAAATCCGCTTGGCCAGATCGACCGCTATCGAGGCAACGCTGACCGATTGGCTGCCGATGCCAGTGTCGGTCCGGACCCGTTTGGCGCATCCAAATGCTTGATGATAAAGCCGTTTTAGGATCGGACCTAAGGTGTCGGATTCCATCGAGAGCCGGTAGGCATCCTTAACCTGACCCAAAATCTGAGGCTCACCCAGCACCAGAGAATCGAGGCTGGCGGCGACCTTAAAGGTATGGGCCACCGCATCTTTTTCAGACAGGACGATCAGGTGTTCGCGCAAGGATTCGAACCCGATGCCGGAGCGAGCCGCCAGCTCTTCACACAGGTGCGCCTGCGCCCGCTCGACATCGCGGGTGGCGGCGGTCAGTTCGACCCGGTTGCAGGTCGAAAGGGCGCTGATCTCCAGGATACCGGGCAGCTGCCGCAGGGACCGAAGATCCTCGACGAAGGAATTGGGGGCAAAAGCCAGACGCTCGCGGACTTCGACGGGAGCAGTTCGGTGATTCACACCGACGGTGATGACCTTCATTCAGCGCATACCGGGGGTTCGGATCGAAACAGGGGGGAATCGATGCGATCCGTCGCTTGATTCAAAGGGCGGCAAGTCTACCCGCGATGGTGGAGTGTCGAAAACCTTTTGGATTGAAAACCTTAACCCTTGAGCATCATCTTGGTCAGCAGGTAGGCCAGGATCGCCCCCACCAAACAGATGGCGAGGATGATCCAGCGTGGGCTGCCCTTCGACCGTTGATTCCAGCGCTCTGACGGTTCTTTTTGCTGCGGACGACCAAACATATCACCCCCCCCAGGGTTTCAAAGGCCTCAAGCCTCTTCGAGCAAGGCGGCGCACAGCAGGGGCCAAGTCAGCTCCAGGGCGCCAACGAAGTCGAACGATTCCCCCGCCGCATCGAGCAACCAACCCAGCCGTTGCCCGCGCCCCTGAGTACCGGGAAGCAGGGAGATCCCCATGTCCCACTCAATCGCTTTGCCGGAGGCCTCAAGCAGCGAAGAGGTGTTGTTGAGTACCTCCGGCAGCAAACGGGCCGAACCAAGGTTGATCCAGGAGATTTTGCGCTGGCGGTCGAGCCAGGCGGGCAATTCCGACAGATCGAGCAGACTGCCCAACGCCAGATCTTCAACGCGAAGATCCTCAAGCAGGTGGACCGGATCGTCCCCCAATGAAATGTGCACCGTGATAGGCAGACTAAAGCGGCGGGCCGCCATCAGGATGCTGTCCCCCTCATGGCGGGGGGCGAGTTCTGCCAAGACGCTCGCGATGGCGGCCCCCAATCCGGAGCGTTGATCGCGGACCAGATCGGTGGCCGCTTGCAACACCGGCAGCACCTCGGGGGCTAAAGGCAGCCCCCCCTCTTGGTGGTAACGATCCAGGGGCGGGGTGGCGCTGCCGGTCATGGCAACATGCAAGTCGGACATCATAGCGTTGCCCGAAAAGGCGACCGCCTGGATGAAGCCACGCTGAACCAGATCAATCACCAGAGGGGAAAGTCCTAGGGATACCGCTTCACTACCAACGAGCAGAACGAAGCTTTGTTGTTGCTGGCGGCGGGCAAGCCAACCGTCACGAACATCAAAGATCTTTTGCGCCTCGCCCAAGCTGGGCAGATTGATCAGGAAATCGAGAAACGACGAATGGGGACGATGGATCCCGGCAAAATCGTCGATGGAGATCACGCGGGGGGGACGGGGTTCGGACAAGGGTTCCTCCAACTGCTTGGGAGTTAGGGAAGCGCTGATTTAATGGCGCTTCCGAGCGGCCCAGGGATGGGCTGCCAAAATCAGGAACGTCAGTGACTGATTTTGAAAGTGAAGCAAAAACGGCGCTTTTTGCGGAGCGTGCAGATTCAAGGCAGGATGCCTTGAATCTGCACTTCCTTAGGATCTGCCGAACAGACGTTCGTCGATCAGTTCGCACAAAATGTGCACGATCAAGATGTGATTTTCTTGGACGCGGGGGGTTGAGTTGGAGGGGACGACAATCGCCACGTCGCACAGAGGGGCGATCTTACCCCCGTCGCGCCCCAACAGACCGATGATTTTCATGCCCAGCTCCCGCCCCCGCTCAATGGCGCGTAGCACGTTGCCGGAATTGCCCGAGGTCGAAATCCCAAACAGCACATCACCCCGCCGTCCCAACGCCTCGACCTGCTTGCTGAAGATCTCGTCGAAGGAGTAGTCGTTGCCGATGGCGGTCAAGGTGGAGCTGTCGGTGGTCAGGGCGATGCCGGGCAGGGGGGGGCGCTCGATTTGAAAGCGATTGAGCAGCTCGCCCGAAAAATGCTGCGCGTCGGCGGCGCTGCCACCATTGCCGCAAATGAGAATCTTGCCTTCGTGGACCAGCGTGTCGGTGAGCAGGTCGACCGCCTTGATGATGTCGTCTTGAACGGCGGGAAGCGCGACCGACTTGGCCTGAATGCTCTCCTCATAACGGCGTTGCACGATGTGAAGCATCGAAAAAACCTTCTTTTTTCAAAAAGGATGGGAAGGGTCGTTTTGGACTACGTTACGAAGATGTTCCAATCGCCCATGCCGGTCAAGAATCAGCAGGTCCAAACGGATAGAGCGATCCCACAATTCAGAAAACCGGGCTTGCATCTCTTCGGTGGTCTGAATCCAGCGCCTCACCTTGGTGGGGGTAAGCGATTCCAGCGCCTGGTCGAGGGTACCGCGCAAACGGACCTCGACCGAGACAACAATCTCGCCGTCCAGGGCCAACAGATCGATCTCTCCCCGCCGACCCCGCAGGTTGCGCCCCAAAATCGTCCATCCCAGGGTTTGGCAGTGTTGGGCAACCTGATCCTCCCCCCGTCTTCCGCGCAGGTGGGAGAGCAGTCCCATCAGGGATTCTCGGTCAGGAGCTGCCCAGCCAGCGCCAAAGCGAGGGGGTAGACCCTTTTTTTGGGGGCGCCGGTCAACTGCTGGGTTACCCGGCTGGCGGCGCTGACGGAAAGTCCCTCGGCAAGCAGCAGGGTCAAGATGTGATCGACTTCATCCGAGTTTTCACTTGCGGCAACCGGAGCGGGCGCCAGCGCCACCACAATCTCGCCGCGGGGATTGGGAGGATCGGCGGCCAGGGCGGCGGCGGTACCGTTGTAGAGGGTTTCGAACCGTTTGGTCAGCTCCCGACCCACCACCACCTCACGCTCGGGGGCGTGGGCGGCCAGGAGGTCGAGCAGGTCGTGCAACCGATGGGGTGCTTCGAGCAGCACCGTGGTTTCGGGCCGCGCCAGGGCCTCCTCCAGCGCCTCTTGCCGCTTTTTGCCTTTGGAGGGGAGGAAACCGAGAAACGAAAACCGGTCGGTCGGTAGCCCCGCTACCGCCAGCAAAGCAAGCAGACTGGAGGCGCCCGGAATCGGATGAACCTCGATTCCCGCCGCACGAGCGGCCCGGACCAGCCGGTAGCCCGGATCGGCCAAGGTCGGGGTTCCAGCATCCGAAATAAGGGCGACACTTTGCCCCTCTTGCAGTCGAGCCACGATCTGGGGGGCAGTTTTTTGCTCCACCTCGTCGTAGTAGGGGGCCATCGCCGGACGACGCAGCCCCAAATGGTGGAAGAGTTCTCCCGCCCTTCGGGTATCCTCTGCCGCCACCAAATCGACCCCCTCCAGAATGTGGCGGGCGCGGGCCGAGATATCCCCCAGGTTGCCGATGGGGGTCGAAACCACGTAGAGATGACCGGCCACCGGCTCCCCGGCAGAGGGGTGCAACGTGGCTTGAGATGTGTCGGAGGCTGGATTCATGACCCCATTTTGCCTGATGGATGCACAACGCGACACCGCCACCCTGCGCGCAGCCCGGCGAACCGGGTGGGGATTGGCGTTCGCCTTGGTATTGGCCTCGTGTGGCGGACCTAAAGCGCCGGTGCAGCCAAGCGCGCTGGAAGAGGTGGCGCCTCCGGTACAGCTCAAACCGGTGGCCATCGCCAGTGACCGCGACCTGGAGCAGGCCCGCCAAACTTACCTTGAAGGGGGGGTCGATCAAGCCTGGGAGATCCTGGCGCCGGTATTGGAGCGGCTAAGCCCCGAAGATGCATCCCAATGGGAAAACGGCTGGGTGGCTCGCATCGCTTTAAGCGGTGGCCACCTGACTGAGGCGGCCCGCTGGATCGAGAACCTTGCCTCCTCGTGGTTGAGCCGGTTCGACCGCCTGTGGCTGGCCCGGGAGCAGGGGGAGTTTGATCTGGCCGAGGCCATCGACCTGAGCGGCGACCCGCAGTGGAACGACCAAGAGTTGGGGGATCGAAAGCTTTTGGCGCGGTGGTTGTGGCAGCGACAGGAGGCGGTCCCCGAAGTGGTGCTGCTTCACCTCGCGCCCGTGATTCAAGAAACCCTCACCCCATTGGGGGGCGAGTGGCCGAGTGCCGACCGGCTCCACCCCTGGATTAAAACCTTGGATCAAAACGGCAGCGCCGAAGAGGTGGCATTACTGGCCCCGGCACTGCTCAGCCGAAGCGTTGCCTTGGGGGACCGAATGGCTCTGGGACAGCTGGGCAAGATCTGGAAGCGGGGGGAGCCGGTGGCGAACTCCGAGGAATACCGGCAGGCGACCCAGGCGCTGGCTTTGGCTCGCCCGACCGTGTTGGCGCTATGGCTCCCCCCCCAATCGCAGTGGGAGGCTGCCGCCATTGAGGCCAAGGGGATGAGTCGACCTGGCGGTGCGGCGTTGGAGTGGGGGGGGGAGCGCCATTTTCCCGACCGTACCCTGTGTGCAGGGACGCTCTGTCAGGATGCTCAGGGTGATGTAGTGAACCTGGACCAACTGGCGCAGGCAGTGGACGAACCGTGGGTCGCTGCCGCCCGCCGCCTGAGCGGCGATCACCCCGGCGACGGGGTGGTATTGATGCTGCCCGCCGCTGGGCAAGAGGGGGTTGAGGGTTTAGTGCCCCTGCTGGCGGAACTGCGTGAGGCCCATATTCCGGTCGAGGGATGGTACCGCTTCGAAGGCAAGGATCAGGATCCGGGCAAGGTGGTTGACGACATCCCCATCGCGGTGCCCCGTTTTCCGGATCGTGAGGTCGAGGAGCGCTTTCGTACCCGCTATCCCCTGGTCGAGGGGGCCGGCATCGTCTTGATGGCCTCCAGCGAGGTGGCCAAGTTGCTGGTGCCGAAATTGCGGTTTTCGAGCATCGATTTGCCGGTGCTGGGGATCGGCGATTGGGACCAGCTCGTGCTCGATCCCAGCGACCGTGACGCCTTCGAGGGGGTCGCCTTTTTGCTGCCGGGCCGCGATCCCCAAGAGGCGCTCAGCGGGTCGGTGGCCCAGGTGGTGCGCCGGGCGGTGGTGGGGGCCTTGATTCAGGGGTGGCAACCGGAGGAGGCGGGTTGGCAAGAGTGGGAGGTCCCCGGCCAGGGCAAGATCGAAATCAGCGGCGGTGGGGTGCGGTTGCCCTATCAGATCTTCCGCTTCAAAAATCTGACCCCCCGACCGGTGGGAACTTTGCAGATGGAGCCGCAGGAGGCGGCCCCTTAAGGAAGCGCTGATTGAATAGCGCTTCCGAGCGACTTAGGGATGGGTGCCGTCGTAGGAGGCGACCCCGTCGCCGAAGCCCCGCTTTTTTTGTGCTGATCCAAGACAGGATGCCTTTAATCAGCGTCTCCTTAAGGTAGGTTTAGCAGCATTCCCAACCAGACCACGGCAGCCAGGTAGGCGCCGACCCAGCGGTTTTCGCGAAAGGCGGCAAAACAGGCACCCCGGTCGCGGGCGCGGCTCATCCATAGTTGGCGCCCCAGCATGGCCCCGGCTCCTACCGCGCCGACCAGGGCGATGGAGATGCGACCATCGATCCAACCGGCTCCCATCCACGCCAGCAGCGCCCCCCCGTAGAGCAGCCCCACTGCCAACAAATCGTGTTGATCAAAATAGAGGGCGGTGGAGCGTACCCCTGCCTGCCGATCATCGTCGCGGTCGACAATGGCATAAAGGGTGTCGTAACCCGCCGACCACAGTAGGGTGGTCAGCAGCAGCAGCCAGGGGACCGGCGAAAGCGACTCGGCCCCAATCAACCAAGCCACCACCACCCCCCATGAAAAGGCCAGCCCCATCACCAGTTGGGGCAGGTGGGTGATCCTTTTGCTGAAGGGGTAGAGGATGGCGATGGCAGCCCCCCCCAGCGCCCACAACCACACCCGGCTGGGGAGCAAAAACAACAGAGAGGCGGCTGCGGCAAGGAGGATCAAGAACACCGCCAGTCCCTGCTTGGGACTCAGCTCACCCGCCGCCAGAGGGCGCGCGCGGGTGCGCTCCACCTGTGCATCGAAGTCGCGGTCGGCTAGATCATTGACCACACAGCCTGCCGAGCGCATCAGAAAACTCCCCAGCGCTACCACCACCACCGCCCACCAGGGGGGCAAACCCTCAGTGGCCCAGATCAAGGCCCACATGGCGGGCCAGAGGACCAACCAAGTGCCGACCGGGCGGTCGAGTCGCATCAACCGGGCAATCGGGTGGCTGAGCAGCGGAACGGAGAGACGGTGTTCAATACTCATGGCAGTTCAAGGCTTTCGGGGATGGTGCCGGGCAAGAAGATCTCTTCGACCACGATGTTTAAACCGGGACGGCCGGTTTCGAGAATATGGCGTCGCCCCGGGCAGGGGGTGTCGATGCCAGGAACCTCGGCTTCACCAATCGCCAGCGAACGGCGGTGGGGGGGAAGCCCCAGACTTGAGAGCCACTCCCCGATGGGTTGATCCCCAGCGACGATGCCGGCCCAGACCTCGGGACGCCAACCGTCCCGGGGCAGCCCCATCCGGGTGAGCACCTTGGGGCGCCCTTGAACCACCAACAAACCGGTGCGACCGAACAAACGTGAGCCCTCGCTCACCCCGAGCAGCGCCAGTCGCACCGGATCCCCCTCGGCCTCCCCCTGCCAAAGCACCTCAAGGCGGGCGCGGGCGCCAAAGCGGTCGGCCAAACGGTGGGTCAGCACCCCCTCGTCGGTCAGCCATACCCCCGCCATCCCGGAGGGAATCGGCCGTTCGGCCAGCGGTAGGGTCCAAAGGATTTCGGGCCAGGGATCTTGGCCTGCCGGGGTGGTGAAGGGGGGGCGCAGGCTCATAGGGGGTTGGGAATATCGATAAAGTCGTGGGTCAGGCCGAAGTGACCGGCCAGCTGGTCGCCCAGACGGGCAACCCCACCGCGCTCGGTGGCGTGATGGCCCGCCGCGATCCAGGCGACGCCACTCTCAAGAGCCAGCGCCTGGGCCCACTCCTCACCCTCGCCGGTCACAAAGGCGTCGTACCCTTGGGCGATGGCCTCATGGGCCGCCTTGCCTCCCCCCCCCGACATCAGGGCGACGCGATGGATGGGGCGTTCGGGAATGGGGGCAAAAACCTGGGTTTGGGTATCGAGCCGCTCACCGAGAGCCTCCCCAAGTGCTTGGGGCCCCAATGCAATGGGGAGCAGACCGCCAACCCCCAAAAACAGATCGCCAACCCGACCAAAAGGGGTGCGTTCGTTCAATTGAAGCAGGTCGGCCAGGGCGGCGTTGTTGCCCAGGGTGGGGTGGGCATCGAGGGGGAGGTGATAGGCGGCCAGAGCCGTGCCGCTTTGCATCAAGGCACGCACCCGGCGGCCCAGAACGCCGGTCAGGGGGCGGGGATCCCCCCCCCAGAACAGGCCATGGTGGACGAGGATCAAATCGGCCTGGAGGGTGATGGCTGCCTCGATCAATGTCAGGTTGGCGCTCACCCCGGTGACCAAACGGCGCACCGAGCGTACCCCCTCGACCTGTAGGCCGTTGGGGGTGT
This sequence comes from Proteobacteria bacterium CG1_02_64_396, assembly GCA_001872725.1. NCBI lineage: Bacteria > Pseudomonadati > Pseudomonadota > Proteobacteria bacterium CG1_02_64_396. The sequence goes on from MNWR01000091.1 coordinate 26,193, forward strand.
AATCCCGAAAGCGGGCGGCTTGCAGCAGGGTGTCGCAGTGGGCGACCACCTCGGCGGGGGAGGGGAGGTGACGATTCATGCCGACCTTTGCAGGACGAGGGAACGGGTATTCAAGGGATGGTCCAATGGGGGCCCGAATACTGCGAAACATTGGTTCGCGCCCCCCCACAGGATACTCTTCCTACAACCCAATGCTCAAAAGCGCCGCATCAGCGGCTTTCGACGCGAGGATTCCCAGCGTGCAACAACCCAACGATCACATCGTGCCCGACGACACCATCGACATCACCCGCGAGATCTGCCCCATGACCTTCGTGCGCACCAAGCTCAAAATCGAGCGGATGGGGCAGGGTCAGGTGCTGGAGGTCCGACTCAAGGGCAAAGAGCCGCTTGAAAACGTCCCCCGCTCCCTGACCGACGAGGGGCATACGGTATTAATCAACGAAGAGGTGGCTGAAGGGGAAGGGGTGCACCGCCTGCTGGTGCGGGTGAAAGGGTAAGCCTCTCACCCCATCATCTGGGCCGGGATACCGTCCGGGTTGTCCTGCTCGCCGCACTGCTTTTTGCAGAAGGTTAAAAAGAGCTCGGCGGCCCGGCTTTTGAATTTTTGCTTTTGGTAGACGAAGCTGAATTTGCGCAGCAAGCGGCAGCCCTCGATCCGCCCTTCGAGCAGGGTCCCCAGGTCAATCTCTTTGAGAATTGTCGCTCGCGACACAATCGAGAACCCAAGCCCCCCCTCCACCGCGCTTTTGATCGCCTCGCTCGATCCCAACTCCAGCACCACATCGAGATCCTTCTTGTATTGGATGCCGATGGTCGCCAGGTAATTTTCGATCACCCGGCGGCTGCCCGATCCCTCTTCGCGGCTGACAAAGGGGTGGCGGGTCAGCTCCTCGACCGGAATCTCGTGGAGCCCTGCCCAAGGGTAGTCGGGGGGGAAGATCACCACCATCTCGTCGGTCATACAGGGTTCGATCAGCAGGTTGCGATTCTGCACAGGCCCTTCGACGATCCCGAGGTCGATGGTGTTGTCCTCGACCAGGTGGACGATCCGCTCGGTGTTGCCGACCGTGACCTGGGGGCGTACGTCCCCAAAATTGCGGGTGAAACGGCCCAACATCTGGGGCAGTAGGTAGTGGCCGATGGTGGTCGAGGCCCCGAGCAGCAGGCTACCGGCGATTTTGCCGGTCATCTCGTCGACCGCTTTTTCCATACGTTGGTAGAGCAGCAGGATCTGTTCGACATGATCGAGCACCACCTTGCCCGCTTCGGTCAAGGTGATGCGATTGTGGTGGCGATCGAAGAGGCGGGTGTTGAATTGCTCTTCGAGTTGCTTGATCTGGAAGGTGATCGCCGGCTGGGTGAGGTTGAGTTCTTCGGCGGCGCGGGTGAAGCTCAGATGTTTGGCGACCGCGAAGAAGACCCTCAGTCGGGTGTCGGACATCGCATGTACTCCTCTAAGGAAACGCTGATTCAAGGCATCCTGCCTTGAATCAGCACGCTACGCAAAAAGCGCCGTTTTTGCTTCGCTTGCAAAATCAGTCACTTACGTTCCTGATTTTGGCGGCCCATCCATGGGCCGCTCGGAAGCGCTAATAAATCAGCGCTTCCCTAAAAATCCAGCCAGTGGAGGCAATTCCTTGTTGTTTTTGTCCGAAATCCTCCTTGCCCGACCAAAAATATCCTTATCGACATGAGAATCCAACTCAATTTAGGCGCGACAGTGCGGGCCTCCCTGCTTGCGCTGCTGACGTTGGCTCTGCTGGGTTGCACCACCTCGCAGCAACAGGCAAGTGTCGAGGTGACCATCGATCTCCCCTCTCCGCCTCCCGCTCCCATCATCGTGACCCCCGAGTGGTGGATGCCGCTGTCGCGGCAGGTCGAGGGGGTGCGGCAGTGGCTGCCACCCGCTACCGCTTGGGGCGACTTGGGGGGGTGGGTGTTGCTGCCCGAGGTCCACTGGGAGCGAATCCTGTGGCGGGTCGACATCGATGAGCATGGGGCGCCCCACCGGGGGCAGGAGCAGCTAGAGCAGGTCGCTTGGACCCCCGGCAACAGCCCCGTGCCGTATGCGAACGCAGAATCACGGGTACAAGGGTGCGTCGCCTGCCACCAGGAATCGGCCAACGGGGGGCGCTACCCTTTGTACAAGCTGGGGGCAACCCCGCAAACCGCGGCGGTGCTCTCGATGCTCGAAATCCACGATGATCGCCATCGCACTCAGTTAACCCTGGGGCTGCGCTACCCCAAGGGGGAACCGGTCACCCTCAAAGCCCCGGTCCGCTGCGCTTCGTGCCACGATGCGTTGGCCCCTTTGATTCACCGCAGCCACGACATGGGACGGCAGATGGGAGGGTGCGCCTCGTGTCATGAGGGGGGTGATGAGCCCGTCGCCCTTGGCAAGCAGCAGGGGTGCCTGTTTTGCCACCAGATCCCCGAAAAGGGGCGGACCCTTCAAGAGACCGGGGCCAAAAACTGCGCCCAGTGCCACCCGGATCCCTTCACAGGAATGCACCGCCAGGGGCACGGGGGTCTGCAATGCCTCGATTGTCACGGCGGGGTTCACGGCGGTCATGGCCAGCCCAATCCCCAACTGGTGGGTCATGAAAAGGATCAACAGGGACCCAGGTGCGGCGGCTGCCATCAGGTCGACGCCAGCGATCGCCCCGTGCCACAGGACAATCTTTACGAAGATCGCTGGCTTTCCCTGGTGCGGGCCCACTGGGGTAAGGGGGCTCAGGGGACGAAACCGTAACCATGGTGATGGGTCGGCGAAGGGGGCTGCGGCGCCAAGGTGAGCCGACACACTCAGGGGCTTGAAAAGACATCTAGTTTAGTATTTACTAATATTCGGATGTTCTAGATTAACCATCCTACCGGCCCGTGATGCCCCCATAAGGAGTCCCAACATGTTCTTCACCCCCTCCATTCAAAATGTAACGGCTCAGCAGATCGCCCCCCGTTTGCAGCAGGGCGATGCCAATCTGGTGGTGATCGATGTCCGTGAGGTTGGCGAGCACCGCCAGGCCCACATCCCCAATACCGCCTTGATCCCCATGCATCTGTTGCCGATGCGTTTTCAAGAGATCCCCCGCGATAAAGAGGTGGTGCTCTATTGCCGCAGCGGCGCTCGCAGCGCCCAGGCCACCGCATGGCTCAATGCCCAGGGGTTCGACAACGTTTCGAATCTGGCGGGGGGGATCATGGCCTGGCCCTTCGAGATCGAGCGGGGCGAAAATTCGGTTTCCCTGAGCGCGTAAATCGGGTTTTCAGCAGCAAGACCGGGAAAAATTTCTTTATTAGAGTTTCATGATTACTTGTTTGTCCCTTGGTTTATTGGGGGGACAGAATGCGACCGCGCTAGATTCGGGGCCTTATCCTCGAACTCGCCAACGAATCGATACTAAGAGGAGAAGACCGATGAGCATTACCGCCCAACAAGAACTCGACGCCAAAGGTTTGAACTGCCCCCTGCCGATCCTGCGCACCAAGAAGGCGCTGAAGGATATGGCGGTGGGCGACGTTCTGAAGATCATCGCCACCGATCCCGGTGCGGTGAAGGACTTCGAGGCGTTTGCCAAGCAGACCGGCAACGAGCTGCTCTCGGCCGAAGAGGGCGGTGGTGTCTACACCTTCTTCATGAAGAAGCTCAAGTAATCAACATCGCCCCGAAGAGCCGCATGGGGAGCGGCCTTCGGGGCGAATTACCCACGCGACATACATACTCAAAGAGGGGGAAGTCATGTCCGAGGTCGATCTGCAAGGTCTCATCGCCCGAGTCGAGGCTCTTGAAGGCCGGGTTTTCCGCGACGAAAAGCGGCTGGCCATCATCGCCACCAAGGGGACGCTGGACATGGCCTACCCGCCACTGATCCTCGCCTCCACCGCCGCCGCCCTGGGTTACGAAGTTACCATCTTCTTCACCTTCTACGGCCTGCAAATCCTCAAGAAGAACCTCAACCTTGAGGTCAGCCCCACCGCCAACCCCGCCATGCCCATGAACATGGGGGGGATGGATTTCGGTTGGATGCCCGACATGGTTCGTTCGCTGCCCGGCATGACCAAATTCGCCACCGGCATGATGAAGGGTCTGACCAAACAACACGGGGTCGCCTCCATCGAGGAGCTGCGTGATCTGTGCATCGAGGCCGACGTGCGCATGATCGCCTGCCAAATGACGGTCGACCTGTTCGGCTTCAAGACCAGCGATCTGATCGACGGTCTGGAATACGCCGGCGCGGCGACCTATTTTGAGGTCGGCGGCGAGGCCGACATCAACCTCTTCATCTGATCCTATCCCTGGGGCGCCCCCCATGGGGCGGCAGCTCCAGGCTCACTTCCAAGAGGTACGTTTCGATGGATGAGCAAAAGCTGTTGATGATTATGACCTCCGGCGCCAACACCCCGACCCGCTGCGCCGCCCCCTTCGCCATGGCCACCGTGGCGGCGGTGATGGACTCCGAAGTCGCCATGGTCTTCAACATGGACGGGATCTCCCTGCTGAAAAAGGGTGTGGCCGAGAACGTCTACGCCCTTGAGGGTGGCATGAGTGCGCTGGAGTTTTTGCGCCAAGCCAAAGAGGCGGGCGTTTCGATCTACGCCTGTGCCCCCGCCCTCGACCTCTACCACATGACCAAGGCCGATCTAATCGACGAAGTCGACGAAGTGGTTGGCGGTGCCTGGGTCATTGAAGAGGGTTACGAGTCCGACATGGTGTTGACCTTCTAAATCAAATTTCGGGGGGGGTCCGGGGGTGCTTGTCCTAGGACCCACGCTTCGTTAGGGGGAGGCTGCCCCGGTTCTTTTGCCATCACAGGCGGGGGGACAGGGCAGTTTGAGGGGCGGCTTTCGCCCCGCGCGATACCAGAGGAGGTCTTTCGATGGCCACCCACCAGGAAATGCAGCAGATCTTCTCGGACATCAAAAGCGACTTTCGCTTTCACCACGAGCTCAACGGCTGCCTGAATTGCGGCGTCTGCACGGCGACCTGCCCGTCGGCCCACTTCTACGACTACTCGCCCCGCGAGATGGTGCAGCTGCTCTGGACCGAGAACGTCGAGCAAATCTACGACGCCATGCAAGAGAAGATGTGGGCCTGCGCCCAGTGCTACACCTGCGCCGCCCGTTGCCCCTTCCGCAACTCCCCCGGCGGCCTGGTGATGATCATGCGCGAGGTATCGATCAAGCACGGGATGGAGTCGGCCAAGAGTGTGCTGCGCCCCTTCGGGCGGGTGATGCTCAAGCTGATTACCACCGGCAACCAGCTTTCCCCCGACATGATCCAGCCCGACCACTTCCCCGACTGGGGTCCGAACATCCAAAAGGTCCACGGCGACCTGACGGTGCTGCGCAAGGCGATTCCGATGAAAACCTTGCAGACCACCAGCACCGCCTGGGAGGTCGCCCTGAAGACCTCGGTCGAGATGTACACCATCTGGGAGATGACCGGGGTGCTCAGCTCCCTGGAGACCATGGACGAGAACCTCTACGACGTGATCGTCGACTTCATCGACGAGAAGAAAGAGGACTACGAGGACTGGCTGGAGGAGCAAGAAGAGGACGATGACGACTGATTCTTGGGTCGTTGCGGTCGGTCTGGGGTTAACGCTGTCGGTACGAGGCTTTGAGGAGGTCAGAAACAAATGAGCGAACAACAAGGGCAAGGTCAGGCCGGTCACGGTACCGCCTGGCAACCCACCAACCTTTCGAAAGAGGATGCCGTCGAGGCGTCGCGCTGGGTCGGGGCCAAGATCGACAAGCGCCACCTGACCGGGGAGCGGATCGACGATGTCCGCGACCACATGTGGCATCTCGAAAAAGAGGGGGAGATTCTCGTCCACCGCATCACCGAGCAGCATGAGCCGGTCGAGGTCGAGACCATCTTCGGCTGGAAGAAGAAGATCCCCACCAACCGTCTCTGGCACCACAAGAGTTGCGGCCAGTGCGGCAACATCCCCGGCTACCCCGCATCCTTGCTGTGGTTCATGAACAAGTTCGGCATGGAGTACCTGGACGAAACCGACCAGACCTCCTGCACCGCCTGGAACTACCACGGCTCCGGAATTGGCAACGTCGAATCGCTGGCTGCGGTGTTCCTGCGCAACTTCCATCAAGCCTACGTTTCGGCCAAGGCCCACGGCCTGCCCGAGGGGTATTACTACCCCTTGGTTCACTGCGGCACCTCGTTTGGCAACTACAAAGAGGTGCGCAAGTACCTCATCGAGTCGCCCGAACTGCGCGAGAAGGTTAAGAAGATCCTGGGCAAGCTCGGTCGTCTGGTCGATGGCAAGCTCCTCATCCCCGAGGAGGTCGTCCATTACTCCGAGTGGCTGCACGTCATGCGTAAACGGATCGCGAGCGACCTGCAAACCGTCGACGTCTCGAACATCCGCGCCACCGTTCACCCCTCCTGCCACGTCTACAAGATGGTGCACGAGGATGCGATCTACGACCCCGAGGTCCTGGGCGGCAACCGGGTTGCGGTCGGGACCGGCATCCTGCAGGCGCTGGGCGCCGACGTGCGCGATTACTCCACCTGGTACGACTGCTGCGGCTTCGGCTTTCGCCACATCATCTCCGAGCGTGAGTTCACCCGCTCTTTCACCATCAACAAGAAGCTCAAGGTGGTGACCGAAGAGGCGCAGTCCGACGTGATGATCGGCTTCGATACCGGCTGCATCACCACCATGGACAAGAACCAGTGGGTCGGCAAAGCCCACGACATGCACTACCCGGTGCCGGTCATCGCCGACATTCAGTTTGCCGCCCTGGCCTGCGGCGCCCACCCCCTCAAGGTGGTTCAGCTGCAATGGCACGCCTCTCCGGTGGAGGAGCTGGTCGACAAGATGGGGCTGAACTGGGCCCGCTCCAAGGCGGAGTTCGAGGCGTATCTGACCGAGGTTAAGAAGGGCAACATCGAATATCTCTACAACCCGCAGCTTGCCTACGGAGGCCTAAAGGCATGAGTCAATCGGTATTGGTGGTAGGTGGCGGGCCTGCGGGCCTTTCGGCGGCGCACGCCCTGGCCAGCGTTGGGGTTCAGGCGATCCTGGTTGAAAAAGACGAAGTGCTCGGCGGCGCCCCTGTGCGCGACAAATACGCCAAGCTGGTCCCGAGTGGTCAATGGGCCAAGGATGCCATCGGCGGAATGGTGGAGCGGGTTCAAGACAACGAGAAGATTCGGGTTCTGACCGGCACCACGATCACCGAATTCGACGGCACCCCCGGCGCCTTCACAGCGAAGACCAGCTCCGGCGAAGAGCTCAAAGTGGGGGCGACGGTGCTGGCCACCGGCTTCACCCACTTCGACCCGATCAACAAGCCGGAGTGGGGTTACGGCACCTTCCCCGACGTGGTCACCACCACCGAGGTGGAGGCGATGATCTCCTCCAGCCACAAGGTGACCCGTCCTTCCGACGGCGCGATCCCCAAGCGGGTTTGCATCCTGCTTTGCGTCGGTTCGCGTGATCGCCAGATTGGCCGCGAGTACTGCTCGCGCATCTGTTGCACCGTCTCCACCAATCTGGCGATGGAGATCAAAGAGCTGCACCCCGAGACCGAGGTGTACATCTACTACATGGACATCCGTACCTTCGGGCTCTACGAGGACAAGTTCTACTGGAAAAGCCAGGAGGACTACCACGTCAAGTTCGTGAAGGCCCGGATCGCCGAGATCACCAAGCGGGCCGGTCAGATGGTGGTCAAGGGCGAAGACACCCTGGTCAAGCGCCCCATCGAGATCCCATTCGACCTGGTCATCCAGGCCATCGGCATGGATCCCAACGAACTCAACCCCCAGGTCGCCAAGACCTTCGGGGTGGGGCTGGAGAGCCACGGCTACCTCGATAAGTCCGATTCTTATTCCGATTCCTGCGGCACCACCCGTCCCGGCGTCTTCGTGGCCGGTTCGGCCACCGGCCCTCTCGATATCGATTCGTCGATCAACGAGGGGCAGGCGGCGGCTCTGCGGGCGCTGCAACTGATCAACAACGCCTGATGAGCGCCCCCCCCCTGCCTCGCTTCGACGAGGTGCGGCTGCTCGCCCACTGGAAGTCCCTGGGCAATGCCGCCGAGACCCAAGGGGGGCTGGAGTTCTTCGTGGCGGGGTTAAAGGCCAAGCAGCAGCTCTTCGTCAACGTGTTGGCCGATGAGGCGCTGCCCCAGCTCGACCCCGAAAACCTGGCTTTGATTGTCGAGTCGGTCTTCCCGGCCCGCCGTCGCCTGTGGTGCTACCTCGAAAACCTGGGTTGGCCCCGGGTGAGGGAGTTGATTGGCGAGCTCTTCGCCGAGGGCAAGCCGGTGGAGGAGCGGATCACCACCTTTGTGGCAGCCTTCCCCAGCGACAAAAGGGCCCGGGGCGCCCGCGATCTGGCCGCCGAGCTGTTGCACTTTCGCCAGCCCGAGCGCTACCCCCTGATGGCCCGCTGGGTCTGGGATGCCAAGGTCAACACCGGGGCGTTGCGGGAGCTGACCGCAGAGGGTCCCCGGGGTGAGCCGATGGCGGTGGGGGACGATCTGCCGGTCTTTCAAGAAACGTTCGAGCGGTTGCAGCGGTTTTTGGGCGAGCAGGGGGTGTTGAAAGATCTGACGCTCACCGCCGATCTCTTGATCGCCCATGTGTACGCCGACTACCTACGGTCTCTGGCCGAGGGGTATCTGAAGAGCGATTTCGGCGGCAAACACGACCCGATGGAGCACACCAAGAAGCTCCTGGGGATCGACGAGTCCCGACGTCAGGATAAAAGCAGGCTGGTACGCGACCAGGTTCATTGAACCCGGTCCCTTGAGGAGGACCCATGCCCATTCATGAAAAACATCTCATCGAGCCCGAACGTCTGCTCGAAAACGACAACCTGATCGTCGACGGGGTCGATGTCTCCGGCCACTGGAACACCATGATCCAGCCCCGGACGATCAAGGCTTACGACCCCGAACTCGAAAAAACCATCGAGGCGATCCCCGGTGGGGAGCGGCTGCATCGCTGCTGGCAGTGCGGTTCGTGCACCAACGCCTGCACCATGAACGCCCTGAATCCCGACTTCAATCCTCGCTACTGGATCTACCTGATCCGGCTGGGTTTGATGGACGAGATCGCTAAGAACAAAGAGATCATTTGGCAGTGCGTGTCGTGCAACAAGTGCACCCACATCTGCCCCAAAGATGTCCGCCCCGAGGCGGTGATGAAAGCGTTGTCGCACCATATGGAGCATGTCGGACTCACCCCGACCACCCAATCGACCATCTTCGACGAGGAGTTCACCGAGCAGATTCTGCAACGGGGCCGCATCGAGGACGGGCAGGTGCTGGTGCAGTACATGCAAAAGAGTGGTCAGTCGCTCAACCAAACGTGGCTGGTGAAGTTGATGAAAGCGACCATGCGCCACCTGCCCGTCGGGCATCTGGTCCACATGGGGCTCCACTTCCTGATACCGCCCAAAACCCGCCAGTGGAAGAAGACCGGCGCGGTGTTGCGCCGTTATGTCGAAAAGCAGAAAGGGGCGGTGTCCCATGGCTAAGAAGGTTGCCTACTACCCCGGTTGTGCCCTGGAGGGGAGCGGTTCCCCCTACGATCACTCCACTAAGGAGCTGGTCGGTCACCTCGGCCTAGAGATGGTCAACATCAAGGACTACAACTGCTGCGGGGCGATGGAGGCCAAGAACATCCATCCCATGCTGCAAACCTATATGTCGGCCCGAAACCTTGCCATCGCGGGCGAGAAAATGGGTTTCGATACCGTCATGGCCCCCTGCAACGGTTGCTACCACAACCTGAAAAAGGCGGAGTACGAGCTCTCCCATGAGCCGAGCTCCCTCAAGACGGTCAACGAGCTGGCGGCCGAGGCGGGCGATCCCGAATACAAGGGCAACGTCACCACCCTGCACCTGCTCGAATGGCTGATGCAAGAGATCGGTCCCGAGGGGATCAAAGCGCGGGTCAAGAACAAGCTGGCCGGGCTGAAGATCGCCTGCTACTACGGCTGCATGTACACCCGTCCTCGGCAGATCTACCCCGAGAAAGACAAGGGGCCCGGCTCGGAATCGACCTACAAGCCCTACTACATGGACGAGCTGCTGCGGGCGGCGGGGGCGCAGATCGTCGACTACCCCCTGAAGACCCATTGCTGCGGCGGCGCCCACACCTTGTCGGACAGCGACACCTCGACCCAGTTGGTGCTCAAGCTGATCGACGCCGCCGACGAGATCGGGGCCGACATCATTGCCACCGAGTGCCCCACCTGCCATTCGGGGTTGGAGCTGCACCAGATTCGGGGTGAGGATGTTCTGGGCCGTAAAACCGAGGCGCGGATCGTCTACTTCACCCAGCTTCTGGGTTTGGCTTTGGGGATTCCGGCCCGCAAGCTGCACATCCACGACAACATCTCGGATGCGATTCCCCTCTTGAAGGCCAAGGGTCTGATTTGACCCCGAGGGTCGGGGGGGCAGAATGGCAGGCCGCAATGCCTTCGTTCTTCAACCCCACGGGACTGCGCCCAAACGATGATTGGTGATTGCTGCTTCGACCCCAGCCTCTACTACGACGACCAGTATCAGGTCTGGGTCCGGCGTGAGGGTGATGGTACGGTGACGATCGGCATGACCGATCTTTCCCAAGCCATCGCCGGGCGGATCCTTCACTGCCGCATCCGCAAGGTTGGCACCCTGCGCGAGCTGGGGCGTCCGGCCGCGACCCTTGAATCGGGTAAGTGGGCCGGTCCCGTTCCCAACCCGCTCACCGGCACCATCGTCGCCCGCAACGAGGTGGTGTTGAACGATCCTGGGCTTCTCAACCGCGACCCAGTGGGGGAGGGGTGGATCGTGCGGATGCAGCCCGAACGCCTGGAGGAGGAGATCCTGAACCTCGTGACCGGTGAGACGGCGGCGGAGGGCTACAAGGCCCGGATGGAAAGAGAGAAGATCGTCTGCTCATCGACCCGTGACCCCAATCTCAGGGAGCTGCGCAAATGACCGACGATTTTCCCGAAGAACAGAAGGTGGTGGTGATCGTCACCAGCGGTCCCTCCACCCCTCACCGCTGCGCCACCCCCTTCTTCATCGCCTCGATCCTGGCGGCGATGGACAACGAGGTGGCGGTCTTTTTGACCATGGAGGGGGTCAAGTTGGCTCAGCCCGGAGTGGCTGAAAACATGGCGGCGCTGGAGGGGGGCAAGCCGATCCTTCAGTTCATCCGCGAGGCCAAACAGGCGGGGATCAAGCTCTACTGCTGCCGCCCCGCCCTGCCGGGGTACGAGATGGATGCCGACAATCTGATCGAGGAGATCGACGAGATCGCCTCGGGGGGGACATTGGCCGATTTGATCTTGAGCTACGACAAGGTCATCTCTTTTTGATGGCTTGACGGGTGGTGCGACAGGTCGCTTGGCGAGCGTCTGTGAATCCCCCCGATCCGGCAACGACGAATTCATCTGCTGTCCTACCAAACCTTGATGGGGACTCATCCCCGCGCAACAACAACCTGGAGGTGTTTCATGGCAACCGTGATGGGCTGCAACGTTCCCGAGGATCTGTTCTACAACGTAGGTGACAACGTCTGGGCCCGCGAAGAGGGTGACGGCACCATCACCGTCGGCATGACCGCTGTGGCCACCACTCTGGCCGGCGCCATCGTCGCCTTCACCCCCAAGAAGGCGGGTAAAGGGGTCGAGGCCGGTAAATCGATTGCCACCGTCGAGTCGGGCAAGTGGGTGGGACCTGTGAAGAACCCGGTCGGCGGCGAAGTGATTGCCATCAACGAAGATGCCAAGGGCAACCCCGGCATCATCAACGAAGACCCCTACGGCGCGGGCTGGCTGGTGAAGGTGCAACCCGCCGATTGGGCCGCCGCCAAGGGCGCCCTGCTCACCGGCGGCGACGTCGCCTCCGCCTACGAGACCAAACTGGCGGCCGACGGCTTCGGCGGCTGCAAGTAAGCAACCCAAGGCGGTGGTTTCAACGGATCAATCAAGGGGGGAGGCGCGGTTGGCCTCCCCCTTTTTTGTCTGTTTCTTAAAGAAACGCTGATTAAAGGCTCCTGCCTTTTTCAGCAGGGCTTCGGCGACTTAGATCGCCTCCTACGACCGCGCTATTTGGGCGGCCCATCCGTGGGCCCCGCTCGGAAGCGCGAATCAATCGGCGCTTCCTTAAGCTTTTGTAGGAGCGGCGCCCCGCCGCGATGCCTTGGTTTTTCGTTTGTTTATCCCTCCCCGGAGGCGGCATGAGCATCTGGCCCCAACCCCTGTTGCAACACGAGATGTACGAAGATCTCCCCTTCGACGCCGACCTGATGGCCCAGCTTGAGGCGTTGCAGCCGACCGTGACCGCCGGGGCGGGCAACCGCATCAATTTTTACGTTCCGACCTTCAAGCAGTTCGAGACCAGCGAGGTCTCCTCCTGCGGCAAGAACGACTTTCCCGGCATCTCGATCACCGGCGGCGATTGCGATCTGCAATGCGACCACTGCAAAGCCAAGATTCTCGCCCCGATGATCCCGGCCCGGACCCCCGAGGCGCTGTGGCACGAGGCGACCAAGGCGGCAGGTCAGGGGGCCAACGGATTGCTGATCTCGGGCGGTTCGAACGTGCGCAACGAGGTTCCCTTCGCCCCCTTCTTCCCCACCATGAGCCGAATCCGCGAAGAGCTGGGCTTGAAGCTCGCGGTCCACACCGGATTGGTCGACGAGGAGCAGGCGGCCGGGTTCGCCCAGGCCAAGGTCGACGTGGCGATGCTCGACATCATCGGGGCGCAAGAGACCATCACCGAGGTCTACCACCTCAAGCGTCCGGTCGAGGAGTTCGAGCTCAGCCTCAAGCGGCTCAACGAGGCGGGGCTCAAGACGGTCCCTCACATCGTCATCGGGCTGCACTACGGCAAGTTCCTGGGGGAATACAAGGCGCTGGAGATGATCGCCCGGCAGAAACCCTCGGCGCTGGTGCTGGTGGTGGTCATGCCCTTCTACGCCCCGGCCAACAAGATCTTCATGACCCCCAACGTGCATCAAATCGGCCGCTTCTTCATGGCGTGCCGCAAGGCGCTGCCCGACATCCCGATTCTGCTCGGCTGCGCCCGCCCCCCCGGCGAGCACCGCTTGATGACCGACGCCTACGCCATGCTCTCGGGGCTGAACGGCATTGCCTTCCCCAGCGAGGGGCTGGTCGGGATTGCAGAACAACTGGGGCGCCAGGTCGGGGTGCACCCCTCCTGCTGCTCGATGGCGGTCGATCCCCAGCTTTTTGAGGGCAAGGAGGAGGTGGCGGCGTGAGTGGGCACCAACCCTGGAGAGAGATCGACACCGGACTCCAGTCCGCCGCGACCAACATCGCCTGGGATCGGACCCTGCTCGAACTGCGCTCCGAGGGGGTCATCCCCAACACGCTGCGTTTCCTGCGGTACACCCCCACCGCGCTGGTCGGCTACCACCAATCGCTCAACGAGGAGCTGCGGCTCGACTACTGCCGCAAGCAGGGAATCGAGATCAACCGCCGGGTGACCGGCGGCGGCGCCATCTACTTCGACGAACCGCAGCTCGGTTGGGAGCTGATCTTCGACCGTCGCCTTTTCGGCGCCACCACCGACATGGCGACGATCTCGCAGCGCATTTGCGAGGCGGCGGCCGAGGGACTGCGCGGTTTGGGGATCGAGGCGGCCTTCCGCCCCCGCAACGACATCGAGGTGGAGGGACGCAAGATCTCCGGCACCGGCGGCGCCTTCGACGGCGACGCGGTCCTTTTTCAGGGCACACTCCTGATCGATTTCGACGTCGAGGCGCTGCTCAAGGCGTTGCGGGTTCCCACCGAAAAGCTCAACAAGCGGGAGATCACCTCGGCCCGGGAGCGGGTCGTCTCGGTCAAGGATCTGCTCGGCCACATCCCCGACTTCGAAACGGTGAAGGAGGTGATGCGCGACGGTTTTCGCCGCCACTTTGGGATCGATTTTACCCCCGGCGAGCTCACCGCCGCCGAGCGGGAGCGGTTCAAAGAGGTGCTGCCTGAAATCGAAGAGACCGAGTGGGTCGAGCTGGTCACCACCCCCGAGGAGCAAGCCGACATCCCGGTCGTCTACGGGGTGCACAAGGTGCGGGGCGGTTTGCTGCGGGCGCGCCTGGCGCTCGATCTCAAGCGGCGCACCGTGCGCAGCGCCATGATCTCGGGCGATTTCTTCATCCACCCCAAACGGTTTGTTTTCGACCTAGAGGCGGCGCTGCGCGACTGCCCTCTCGACCAGGTCGAGGTGAGGCTCGACCTCTTCTTCGCTGGGCAGAAGGTGGAGATGCTGCTGCTCTCCCACCGGGAATTCCGCGAGGTGATCCTCAAGGCGCTCGATAAACTCAAGATCGCCGACCGATTCGGCCTGAGCGTCGAGGAGACCCGTGATGTCATGCTCTGGGGCAACCAGCCGATGGAGCAGACCCTGCGCGAGGCGACCGTCATGCTGGTCCCCTACTGCGCCAAGCCGACCGATTGCGAGTGGCGCCACAAGGATGGTTGCGACGAATGCGGTCGCTGCGCGGTCGGCGACGCCTACCGGATGGGGCGCGAACGGGGGATGAAGGTCATCACCGTCATCAATTACGAGCAGCTGGGCGACACTCTGGATCGCATGAAGCAAGAGCAGGTGCCGGGTTATGTAGGGATGTGCTGCGAGGCCTTCTTCATTAAGCGTCAGAAGGCGTTCCGCGATGCCGACCTGCCCGCCGTGCTGCTCGATATCGAGGGGGCGACCTGCTACGAGCTGCGCGAGGAGGACAAGGCCTACGCCGGAACCTTCGAGGCCTTTGCGGGTTTGAAATTGCCCATCGTCGAAAAGGTGATGGCCTTTGTGCCCCCCCTCGGCTTGCCGGTCGAGGAACAGAGCGACGCCTTCCCACGCCGCAGTTTTTTAAAGCAGAAAAAGGTTTCTGGGTGAGTACGGACTTACCCGCTCAGGTCGATGTGGTGGTGATCGGCGCCGGTCCCGCCGGGGGCAACGCCGCCCAAGCGGCGGCGTGCCGGGGGCTCACGGTGCTGTTGGTCGACAAGCGGGCCGAGCCCGGTCTGCCGATTCAGTGCGCCGAATTCATCCCGCTGATGATGCGCCGCTACGCCCCCGAGGGGGTCTTGGTCCAAGAAATCGAGGGAATGCGCACCTTTCTCTTCGGACAAGAGGACCGCTGGGATCCCTTCCCTGGCCTGATGATCGACCGCCACGCCCTCGATGCCGGGCGGGTCGCGGCGGCGGTTGCCGCCGGGGCGCAGCTTGTCGTCCACACCCGGTTCGAGGGGTTCGACGAGGAGGGGGTGGTGTTGGAGCAAAGGGGCATCCGCCGGACGGTGCGGGCCAAGGTGGTGATCGCCGCCGACGGCCCCAAGTCGGCGGTTGCCAAGGCGCTGGGGCTGCCGCTGCAACCGACCATCCCGACCCGGCAGGTGACCGTCAGGCTGCTCAAGGAGTACGGCTCCACCGACATCTTCCTCGATCCCGAATTTGCCGGGGGGTACGGCTGGCTCTTTCCACGTGGAACCATCGCCAACCTCGGGTTCGGCGGCTTTCGGGTCGGCAGCGACTTCAAAGCCAAGCTGAGCCGTTTGATCGAACGCAACGTGGCGCGGGGTCTGATCGCCCCCGAAATTCTCAGCACCACCGGCGGCGACATCCCGGTGGGGGGGGTGCGTCCTTTGGTGCACGGCCATGTGCTGCTGGCGGGCGACGCGGGGGGTTTCACCCATCCGATCACCGGGGGGGGGATTCCGGCGGCGTTGATTTCGGGGCAGGCGGCGGGGGAGGCGGCCGCCGCTTGGCTATCGGGTGACGGCGAAGCCTTCACCGAGTACGCGCAAGAGATGCAGGACCACTTCGGTCCCGCCCTGGAACGGGCGGTCCGCCGCCGCCGCGTCATTGAGCAAGAGATGGCCAACCCTGAGGTCGATTGGGCCGACGCGCTGCGGCGTAGTTGGATTGCTTACCCGCAATACATGACGGCGTGAATGGTGGAGGCGCTGCGCTGACCCACCCTGCATCCGCGCATCCCGAAAATTGTAAGAGCGCCGCCTCGGCGCGATGGCCTGTAACGACCTTTGCAACAACCGAAAGGCATCGCGCCGGGGCGGCGCTCCTACCGCGAAGACGAACGGCTGATCCGAGGGTAGGAGCCTGGCCTGCGGGCGATGGCTTTTGCTTTGTTCCATTCAACAACACGGCCCCGCATTTGGGCCACGACATAACGAGTCACCAAGAGGAGCCTGCCCATGACCGCGACCGCCCCCAAAGCCGAAGCCGCGCCGTTGAACTTCTATCGCCCCAACAACAATGTGCTCACCCCCGAGATGCGCTCCCCCCAGTGGGTGCAGATGAGCACCGCAGCGGCGATCACCTTGGGGATCATGCCGGGCTGGATGCACCGTACCGATTGCACCCACTGCCTGAACCTGCTGCTCACCTACCCCGAGGGGTGCCGCGCCAACTGCGCCTATTGCGGCCTGGCTCGCCACCGCGACGAGGAGCGCAACTACGCCGACCGCAATTTCATCCGGGTCGATTGGCCCTCGGCCCCGCTCGACGACGTGATCCAGACGATTAAAGAGGGGAAAGACGGCGGCAAAGTCGAGCGGATGTGCATCTCGATGATTACCCACCCCCGCTCCGAAGAAGATACCTTGGCGATCCTCAAAAAGTGGCGGGCCGAGCTGCCCGAGATCCCCACCTCGATCCTCTCCAACCCTACCACCATGAACCGTGCCGACTTGGTGGCACTCAAGGAGGCGGGGGCCGACATCTTCACCGTGGCGCTCGACGGAGCCAGCGAGGCGGTCTTCGAGGCGACCCGGGGCAAGGGGGTGCAGGGGCCGCATACCTGGAGCAAATACTGGGAGGTGCTGGGGATGGCCCGCGAGATCTTCGGCCGCGAGCGCATCGGCGCCCACATCATCATCGGCATGGGGGAAAGTGAGCAGGAGGCGCTTGAGACCATCCAGAAGGTGCGTGACATGGGGGGGCACAGCCACCTGTTCGCCTTCTTCCCCGAAGAGGGCTCCCTGATGGACGACCGTCCCGCCGTCGACCGCGCCCAGTACCGTCGGGTGCAATTGGGCCGCTACCTGATCGACTTCGATCACGCCCGTATCGAGCAATTCAGCTTCGACGCGGACGGTGTGGTCACCGACTACGGCCTGTCGGCCGAAGATTACGACTACTTCGTCAACCAGGGGCGCGCCTTCCAGACCTCGGGCTGCCCCGGCAAGTCCCACGACGTTTCGGCCTGCAACCGCCCCTACGGCGATTCCCCGGTCTCCGACATCGCCTCCTTCCCCTTTGCCCTCAATGCCGAGGATGTTTTGATCGCCAAGGCGCAGCTGGAGGGCAAGCCGGTGCCGGAGCGGGCTGAGGACTGAGCGGGGGGTGGTGGGGGGATTTCCCACTCCCCCCACCCTCTCCCACCCCCCCAAGGTCCGAGCTATGCCCCATCCTCCCCCCAGCCGGCGCTCCTGGCTTACCAACCTGCTGCTCTTCCTCGCCGTGTTCGCCGCCGTCACCTGGTGGCAAACCCGCAATCTCGTCTCAACCGGCGAACCCCTTCCCCATCTCACCCTCACCACCCTCGACGGTCAGATCCTGCGCACCGCCGATCTGCGCGGTCGTCCCACCCTGATTTACGCCTTTGCCCCCTGGTGCTCCATCTGTCGCCTGTCGGCGGGTAATTTGGAATCGCTCAAGGGGGAGGTCACGTCGGGGAGGCTCAACCTGCTGATGGTGGGGCTGGCGTATCAAACCGGGGATGAGGTGGCGCGGTTTATCCGTGACCAAAAATTGACCGTGCCGGTGGCGCTGGGCGACCCGGCAACGGCTCGGGCGCTCAAAATCGAGGCCTTCCCGACCTACTACCTGCTCGATGCTCAGGGGCGGGTGGTGTTTCGCTCGGTGGGGTACAGCAGCGAGGTAGGGATGCGGCTGCGGTTGCTGGGGGTGGAGTAGGCCTAACCCATTAACGCCACGATCTGATGCCCCCCCTGGCTCTTGGCCAGATAGAGGGCGCGGTCAACGCCGCCAAGCAGTGATTCGGTGCGAATGCCCGGCTTGGCGGTCATTGAGGCGACCCCCAGACTCAGGGTGATGACCTTGGCGGTACCGGGGCGGGAGGGGTGATGGATCGCCTGGTCGGCCAACCCCCTTTCGATGCGGGTGGCGACCTCTTTGGCCCCCTCAAGTTTGGTGTCGGGCAGAATGAGGACGAAGGTATTGGCGCTGAAACGGGCGACCAGATCGCAGGGGCGGTTGATGCTCTCTTGCAGGATGCGGGTCAGCTTGCGCAGGGTCAGCTCGGCGGTCGGCAGCCCCTGGCTTTGGCGATAGGCGTCGAAATAATCGATCTCGGCCAGGATCAGCGAAACGTGGTCTTGATTGCGCCGGGCACGGGCCCATTCTTTTTCAAAGGCCTCATCGAAACCGCGCCGGTTGGCGATTCCGGTTTCAGCATCGAGGAACGACAGCCGCTCCAGCATGGCGCTGTGTTGGGCCAGAAGCTCCCGGTTGCGCCGCAGGGTCTGCTCCATCTCTTTTTGCTCGGTGATGTCGCGGGCCACCAGCACCACAAAACCCCGCCCCGAACGGCTGCCGTGCACCAGGTCCAACGTCCCTTCGAACATCCGCCGGGTGCCGTCTTTGCGGCGCATTCTAAATTCGATCAGGTGACCGTTGCCCTCCGCGAGGGTCTCCTTCAAACGCAGGGCAAAACCGTCCCGATCTTCGGGCACCACCAGATCGGCCAGCCTCTGCCCCTTGAGGGCGGTGGGGGGGAATCCCAAACGGGTGGAGAACGGGGCCGACTGGTGCACGATCGCCCCCTGGGCGTCGACCACCGCCAGCAAATCGCCCGACTGCGGCGCCACCATGCGCACGATCTCAGCCTCGTCCCGCTCTTGATCCGAAAGGTTGTCTTCCCGGTGTAGAATCAGGGTGACCCCGGTGGCGTCGGGGTAGAGGCAAACATCGAGAGGTTGGTGGTCTTCGGGATGGGTCGTGCTTTCGCGGACGGGGCGGTTTTCTTGTAGGGCTTGCAGCAGCAGGGGGCCAAGCACCTCTTGAAACAGCTTGGGCGCCGAGGAGGTCAGGGGCGTTTGGGCGACGCTGCGGGGATCGAGCCCCAGCAGGCGACCGGCGGCGGCGTTGATCCATTGAATACGAAAATCGCGGTCGAGACTGACGACCGGATCGCTGATCCGCTCTAAGCCGTGGCTTCCCCCTTTGATCCCCGGCATGTGACCCCCTTTGTGATTTGATAGACAACGACCCAAGCCATCCTCCCGGAGGAAGGATGCCAACCCCAAGGTCGGATGCTAATGTAAACACCGAATTGCAGATTCCCTGCAAGAAAAAACAGCATTTTTCACCCCAATTCGCCGTCGACCCCTCCTCACCCGCTCCGAGGGATGCCATGCAGGCCCGAGACGCCTCCCAAATTGCCTCGACTCTGATCGAGGCGCTGCCCTACATCCAGCAGTTTTCAGGTAAAACCATCGTCATTAAGTATGGCGGCAACGCCATGGTGGAGGAGGAGCTCAAACACTCCTTTGCCCAAGACATCATCCTGCTCAAGCTGATCGGTTTTAATGTGATCGTTGTCCATGGTGGTGGCCCCCAGATCGGCAAAATCCTGGCCCGCATGGGTAAACAGACCAATTTTATCGACGGCATGCGGGTGACCGACGCCGAGACGATGGACATCGTCGAGATGGTGCTGGTCGGCAAGGTCAACAAAGAGATCGTCGGGCGGATCAACCACCACGGCGGCAAGGCGGTGGGACTCTCCGGCAAGGATGGTGGGCTCATTAAGGCGCGCAAGCTGCACAAGGTGCGCCGCGACGTGCCCGAAAACCAGGTGCCCGAGATCATCGATCTAGGTCGGGTGGGGGAGGTCGAGACGATCAACCCCCGGGTGCTTGAGGTGCTCGACCGCGACGATTTCATCCCGGTGGTCGCCCCGGTCGGGGTGGGGGCAGACGGGGAGGCGTTCAACATCAACGCCGACTTGGTGGCCGGTGCGCTCGCCTCTGAGCTGAAAGCCGAAAAGCTGATTCTGCTGACCGATGTGGTGGGTGTGCTCGACGGCGATAAAAAACTGATTGCCACCCTGCCCACCGTCGATGTTGAACCCTTGATTCAAGAGGGGGTGATCGCCGGGGGGATGATTCCCAAGGTGACCTGCTGCGTGCGCGCCATCGAGGCGGGGGTTGCCAAGGCCCACATCATCGACGGCCGGGTGCCCCACGCCCTACTGCTTGAGATTTTCACCCGCTCCGGGGTGGGCACCGTCATCCGGAAGCCTTAAGGAAGCGCCGATTTATTCAGCGATTCCGAGCAGCCCAGGGATGGGCTGCCAAAATAGCGCTGTCGTAGGAGGCGACCTAAGTCGCCGAAACTCTGCTGATTTTGCAAGCGAAGAAAAAACCACGTTTTTTTCGTAGCGGGCCGATTCATAGGCAGGCTGCGTTTTTTCAGCGTTTCTTTAATTCACCAACCGAAATACCCACCCATACCTTTTCGGCCTTGGGGTCGAACCACCTTTTGAGGAAGCAATGAGCCAAGACAATAACGCCGCACCGGCTACCCCCGAGAACGCTCCGATTTTTCAGCTCAAGAGCGTTTACGTGAAGGATCTGTCGTTCGAGGCCCCCAACACCCCCGAGATTTTTTTCAACCAGGCCGAGCCCAAGATCGAGGTCAACCTGCGCAACGAGATGCGCCAGCTCGACGCCGATCACCACGAGGTCACCCTGATCGCCACCGTGACCGCCAAGGCCGACGACAAGACCCTCTACATCGTCGAGGTTCATCAGGGGGGCGCCTTCATGCTCAAGAACATCCCCCCCGAGGCGGGCAACGTGGTGCTCAACGTCAACAGCCCCACCATCCTCTTTCCCTACCTGCGCGAATCGATCTCCAGCGCGATCATCCGCGGCGGTTTTCAGCCCCTGCTGCTCGCCCCGGTCAACTTCGAGGCGATCTACCAGCAAAACCTCGCCCGCGAGCAGGCGGCTGCCGCCGAAGCCGAGCCTGTGACCAAGCACTGATCTGGATTGAAGGAGACTCCCGTGGCGCAGAGCCGTGAACTAATTTTGGCGGTCCTGCCCACGGGACCCCTTCAGGTCAACACCACCCTGATTGCCGATCCCCGCGCCAAGCGGGGCTGGGTGATCGATCCCGGCGGCGACCCCGACCGCATCGATGAGTGGATGACCGCCCAAGGGGTGACCCCCGCTGGTATCCTGCTCACCCATGGCCACTTCGATCACATCGGCGCGGTCGCCGAGCTGAAAAAGCGCTGGGGAGCCCCGGTGGCGCTGCATGGGGGCGACCATTTCATGGTCGAACGGGCCAGCGCCCAGGCGCAGAGCTATGGCTTGCCCCCGGTCGATCCCTTCGAGATCGATCATGCCTGGAGCGAGGGGGAAGAAACCTTCGCCGAACTCGACGTCGACATCCTCCACACCCCAGGCCACACCCCCGGTTCACTGCTGATCCGCCTGCCCAGCGGTGTGGTCGCCACCGGCGACACCCTTTTTAAGGGTTCGGTGGGCCGCACCGACTTCCCCGCCTCCGACCCCGCCGCCATGCAGGACTCCTTGCGTCGCCTTGACGCATGGCTGAATGAAGACGAAATCCTCATCCCCGGCCACGGCCCCAACACCACTCTGGCCGACGAACGGCGCAGCAACCCCTTCTTGCAGCAGGCGCTGCGGTGGCGGGCGGGGGTGAATGTGAAGGGTGAAGTGGACCCCAAAAACTGGACAGTAGGTTTTGTTAAGACCGAGGGGGCATGATTGGCGAGAGCGAGGAGCCAAGCGATGCCCGGAAAACACAAACGACACAGTGCGCAGTTCAAGGCGAAGGTGGCGCTGGAGGCCCTGAAGGGGGTCAAAACCACAAGCGAGTTGGCCAGTGAACACCAAATCCACCCGGCGCAGATCAGCCAGTGGAAGAAGGTGGCCATGGAGGGGCTGTCGACCCTTTTTGAGCGTCCAGG